>CALKVC010000019.1 GCA_937996595.1 uncultured Chitinophagaceae bacterium | reverse complement strand
ATACACTTACTTATATAGGACCGAGGTAAAAGGGGCTGAGAATTGGTTGGATATTAAATTCGTTTAAGACGTTAACATGTTTAAGTCGTTTGATTCGTTTAAAAGACTTAAACGAATCAAACGATATTTCAGACAGCTTTCAACTATTGTCGTTCACCAGAAACGTTTCTGCCGATCTGTGTATAATTTCCACACATTCCATCACCTGTTCCCTGGTGATCACTAAAGGCGGGGCAAAACGTATTTTGTCGCCATGAGTCGGTTTTGCCAGTAACCCGTTTTCTTTCATTATCAGGCAAAGGTTCCAGGCGGCTTCCGGGTCGCGGTGATTGATAACGATGGCATTCAGCAGTCCCCGGCCGCGTATCGTTTCAATAAGCGGCAATTGTAGTTTTTGTAATTCATTGCGGAAAAGTTCGCCCATGGCCAGCGCATTTGCTGCCATATGCTCATCTTTCAACACCTGTAATGCAGCGATGGCAACCTTACACGCTAGTGGATTTCCGCCATATGTACTGCCATGTTCACCGGGTTTGATGGTAAGCATAATCTCATCATCTGCCAGCACGGCACTAACCGGCAATACACCGCCACTTAATGCCTTGCCCAGGATCACGATATCCGGCCTTACTTTTTCATGGTCGCAGGCAAGCATATTTCCTGTTCTGCATAAGCCGGATTGTATTTCATCGGCTACCATCAGCACATTATATTCTTTACATAATATCCGTATACCGGTATAATATCCTTCGTCAGGTACCACTACACCGGCTTCTCCCTGGATGGGTTCAAACATAAAAGCAACCACGTTCCTGTCCTGAAGCGCTTTTTCCAAAGCGGGCAGGTCATTGAACGGAATCACTTCATAACCCGGAACAAAAGGCCCGAAATTTGTTTTTGCCGTTGGGTCTGTGCTGAAAGAAATCACCCCGGTTGTACGGCCATGGAAATTAGCGGAACAAACGATTATTTTGGCCTGGTTTTCAGCAATGCCCTTCACCTCGTAGCCCCACTTACGGCTAAGCTTAATCGCTGTTTCAACGGCTTCCACGCCGGTGTTCATGGGTAATACCTTATCGTACCCGAAATAGTTTGTGATATATGCTTCGTATTCTCCCAGCAGGTTGCTGTGAAAAGCACGGGATGTAAGGGTAAGCTGTGAAGCCTGTTCTGTCAATGCTTTAATGATTGCAGGATGGCAATGCCCCTGGTTAACGGCAGAATAGCCGCTGAGGAAATCATAATATCGCTTATCATCCACATCCCACATGAAAACGCCGGAAGCTTTCCTGATAACAACCGGAATGGGGTGGTAATTGTGTGCGCCATGTTTTTCTTCCAGGTGAAGGAAATGTTGGGTTGTGGGGGTAACGGTAACGGTTGACTGCATAAAATAATTTTAATAGCTGAGCAATGTTGTAATGAAAATGAAAAGTAGCCGAAGGCGGCAGGATATGCTTATCCTCGATGGTTCAACAGGTCAAGGTTGCTGTTGAGGAAACCGTGTATGGTAATTGAGTAATTGATAGGGCAAATATAATACATTATACCCATTTATGTAAGTACCTGGCCGGGAAATCGAAAACAGCCTGCGATTCCTTATGGAAAATACCATAAAAGCTGCTGCCACTGCCGCTCATAGCTGCATAAACAGCACCGTTTGTTAAAAGGGTTTCTTTTATTGATGCCAGTTCCGGGTGGGCCTGCATCACCGGTTTTTCAAAATCGTTAATAATGAGCTGCTGCCATTCATGAATGGGGGATGTAACTAATGCTGATAAGCCGGTTGCCGGTTTTTGAGGGGTTATCTTACTGAATGCCCAGCCGGTATTGATATGAATGCCCGGGTTTACCAGCAGTATCTTATATGCTGACAAATCAAGTGGAATTTCTTCCAGTATTTCACCCCGCCCTGTTGCAAGGCAGGGTTTATTGATGATGAAAAAAGGGCAATCGCTGCCCAGTTTCAGGGCATAGTCAAGCAACTGACGGGTTGATAAGTTAAGGTTATATTGCTGATTCAGCAATTGCAATACAAATGCGGCATCAGCAGAACCACCGCCCAGCCCGGCGCCCATAGGAATAGCTTTCAGCAGGTGCATCTGTACCGGTGGAATTTCCGGAAAATCAGCTTTTAACAGCTGATACGCTTTTATGCAAAGGTTATCAAGTTCATCACCCGGAATATTGATGCCGGATTGCGACCAGGTAACTTCCTGTACATTTTCATGGTTGCTGATGATTTCAACGGCATCTTTCCATCCAACCGGGTAAAATATGGTTTCCAGGTTGTGAAATCCGTCGGGCCTTTTTTCAATGATGCGCAACCCGATATTAATTTTACAATTTGGGAATGCTACCATTTACAAAAGATAATGCTTTAGCTTATGATGGAAAATATAAGGGGTAAATATGGATTTAACCCGGATGGTAAACTGGACAGGCATTTTTAGAAACAGCTGTTTACCCGTCATGGTTTATTTTTTTTCCCTGCTCTTTATTTCATCCCTGATGGCGATTGCCCTTATATAATCCTCGTGTTCCAGTACCTCGTTCAATAAAGTGTTCAGTTCATCCAGGCTCAGCGACTGCAGGTTATCTTTACTGCCGGTTTCAGAAGTTACCGTACTGCCGGGCATGGCTTTTTTCTGGTCATCTTCCATCAGAACGCCAGCCTGGTCAAGGATATTATCATAAGTAAAAATGGGGCAACCGAACCTTACGGCAAGGGCCAGTGCATCCGATGTGCGTGAATCAATTTCTACCGTATCATTAGCAGAACTGCAAACCAGTTTGGAATAGAATATTCCTTCCTGGAGGTCATTGATCACGATCTCATGCAATTCTACATTAAAGGCCATCATGAAGTTTTTCATCAGGTCGTGGGTAAGCGGCCTGCTTGGGTTCATCCTTTCCAAAGCAACGGCAATGGCCTGTGCTTCAAAGCCACCGATAACGATCGGTAAGCGGCGCAGCCCGTTAATTTCTCCTAAAACCACGGCATATGAGTGTGTTTGGGTGATACTATGGGATAACGCGACAATTTCCAGTTCTATTTTTTTCATTCCTGCAGTAGAATTTATACAAATATAAAAACAAATGCCTTCCAAATTCAATCGGAAGGCATAAAATGAATAGCTTTTATGTCAATTGAAATACCTGAGAAATATCAATTTCCCTGGGCTTTCAGTTTCCTTACTGCATCAATTATTTTTGGCATCACTTCAAAAGCATCACCCACAATTCCATAATCGGCAGCTTTAAAGAATGGCGCTTCGGGATCTTTATTAATCACCACAATGGTCTTGCTCCTGTTTACGCCTGCCAGGTGCTGTATGGCTCCTGAAATGCCGATGGCGATATACAGGTTTGGTGCAATGGCAAGGCCTGTTTGTCCAACATGCTCATGATGCGGCCTCCAGTCGGTATCTGCAACCGGCCTGCTACATGCAGTGGCTGCACCCAGTAATTTGGCCAGGTCAGTAACGAGCGACCAGTTTTCCGGCCCTTTCAAACCACGGCCACCGCTTACCACAATTTCTGCTTCACTTAAGGAAACTTCTCCGGTTACCCGTTTGGTATCAGTTACAGATATTTTACCCGTATCAATGGTAGCTGCAAAAGGTACAACTTCTGCCGTTGCATCGGTAACGGAAATGTCAAATGAATTCGGGTTTAAGGCAATGATCTTTTTTGCGCTTGTTATGGCAATGTTGGCAAATGCCTTTCCGCTGAATACGGTTTTCTTAACGGTAAAACCGTTAGACAGGTCGGGTAGCGCCGCAGCTCCTGAAACAAGTCCGGCTTTTAAACGGACACTTAGCCTGGGTGCAACCGCTTTTCCACTTGTATTGTGCGAACATATGATTACATCTGCACCGGTGGCTTCGGTTACCTGTGCCAGCACTTTGGTATACAACTGTGCGTCCAGCGTATTGAGCGCAGCATCCGCTACCGTATGAATTTTCCCGATACCATATTTACCTAAAGATGCCAGGTCGTCTGAAACGGTGCCAAGTAAAATGCCTTCCGCGGTAGTACCTGTCATTTCCGCCACTTTAGCGGCATAACAGGCGGCTTCAAAAGAAGATTTTTTAATGTGTCCGTCTGCCTGGTCTAAAAAAACTAATACCATATGTTTGGTAATTTAAGAATGGATAATTTATAATTGGTTATTTGCTTGTTTGCATTGGTTTAACCGGTTTCAAAAAGCTGATTGCTAATGTGTATGCAGGAATTACAAGTTCAATCGTTATAGTCAATCCTGATTCACAACATTTAAAAGCAATTAGAAAACCTTTGCTTCTTCATGCAGCAACCTTACGAGTTCTTCGGGGTTGTCTGCCGGAACCAGTTTTACGCCGGCCTTTGCAGGTGGTAAATCATAAGAAACAATACTGGTAAGTATTTCAGCAGGAACCGGTTCGGCAACTCTAAGTGGCTTGGTCCTGGCCCCCATAATGCCTTTCATGTTAGGAATGCGTTGTTCGGCCATACCTTTCTGGCAACTGATTACTACAGGAAGCTGAACCTGGTTGGTTTCTTCACCGCCTTCTATTTCACGAACGGCAATGGCACTGCCTGCCGCTATATCCAGTTTGCTGGCATGAGAAATATACGGCATATCAAGCATTTCTGCTACCATGCCCCCGATGGATGAACCGTTATAATCAATCGTTTCTTTCCCCGTGAGCACGAGGTCGTATCCGCCTTCCCGCGCAATGGCTGCAATTTGTGTGGCAATAAAATATGAATCGGCATTATCGGTGTTTACCCGGATGGCCTCATCGCCACCCAGTGCCAGTGCTTTCCGGATGATGGGTTCACAATCTGCCCCTCCAACACTTACCAGGTGAATGGCAGTGGATGCATCTGCTTCTTTCAGTTCGATAGCCCTTACCAGTGCATACCATTCATCGTACGGGTTAATGATCCATTGTACACCATCAGTGGCAAATTTCGTATTGTTATCTGCGAAGGCTATTTTTGCCGTAGTATCTGGTGTTTTACTGATGCAAACTAATATCTTCATATGTATGTTTTTTCCTTTAACTGCCCAAAGCCGGAAAAGGAGTGAGTGAATAATGGTTGTTTATGCAACTAAGTGCAAATATAAGCGTTGCAAAGGTAAAAGTAAAACATCGTTTAAAAAATATTCTCCATGAGCAGGATTGAGAAATTGCTTGAATTCATTAAAACGTCGGGTGAAGATAGTTTTCTGCAACATGCACTGGCGCTGGAGTATGTAAAGATTGGAAATGAAGAAGCTGCAAAAGAACTTTTTACTGCCATTTTACAGCGTGAACCAACATATACCGGTTCGTATTACCACCTGGGGAAACTGTACGAACGACTGGGTGAATACGGCAAGGCAATTGAAACCTATCAGAAGGGGATGGAAATAGCTACTTTAGCCGCCGATAAACATAGTTACAATGAATTGCAGATGGCACTGGAAGAAATAGATGAATGAAAATGTTCATGCTGGTATGATATCATGCCGGCGCGTACCGGATATTAATTAACCTGTTCACAATGAGTTTACCGGAAAGGTTCAAAGCGTTTATAAAAGATGAAAACCTCTTTCACCCGAAAGACAGGTTACTCATTGCCGTTAGTGGTGGTGTGGATTCTGTAGTGCTTTGTCATTTATGTAAGATGGCAGGCTATGATTTTTTGATGGCACACTGTAATTTTCAGTTGCGTGGAACAGAGAGTGATGCAGACGAACAATTTGTAACGGACCTGGCTAACCACTATGCAGTCCGGCTATTTACAGAAAAATTTGATACCGTTACATATGCGAATGAAAACAAAACAAGTGTGCAGGTAGCTGCCAGGGACCTTCGGTACAACTGGTTTAACCAATTGATAAACGATAATGCAATTGATAAACCGGTTTATATCCTCACCGCCCATCATGCAAATGACAATATAGAAACCATGCTGATGAATTTTTTCAAAGGCACAGGTATTGCAGGATTACAAGGTATTTTGCCAAAGAGTGGAACCGGTAACCGGTTGATCAGGCCTTTGTTGTTTGCATGGAAAGAAGAACTGGAGGCATTTGCCGCTGAAAATAATCTTTCATTTCGTGAAGATTCATCTAACAGCAGCGATAAATATACACGCAATTATTTCCGGAATAAACTTATACCCGGTTTAAAGGAAGTGTTTCCGGCTGTTGAGGATAACCTGCTGGATAATATCAGCCGGTTTCGTGAGGCTGGAACCTTATACAGGGTTTCGGTGAGCAACCTGAAAAAAAAACTCATAGTAATTAAAGATGGGGCCTTTCATATCCCGGTATTAAAACTGCATAATACCCCGGCACTACATTCAGTAGTATATGAGATAATCCATGATTTTGGCTTTTCTGCTGCACAGGTTAATGAAGTGATCGCCCTGCTGAAAAGCGAATCGGGCAAATATATTACTTCACGCTCGCACCGGATCCTTCGTAACCGGCAATGGCTGATCATCACGGTATTGCAGGAAAATAATAATGACCATATATTGATTGAAGAACAAGATTCCGGTATCATATTCGGCAATCAGCGGATGCGTATTTCGATTACCGGAGTGCCTGCAAAAATTGACAACAGCAGGAATATGGCATTGCTGGATGCAGGTAAAATCAGCTTCCCCTTATTGCTCCGTAAATGGAAGCGGGGAGATTATTTTTACCCGTTGGGCATGCATAAGAAAAAGAAGCTGAGTAAATTTTTTATAGACAATAAATTATCACTGGTTGATAAAGAGAACACCTGGGTTGTTGAAATGGATAAAAAAATAATCTGGGTTGCAGGCCAGCGGATAGATGACCGATTTAAAATAACTTCAGCTACAAAAAAAGTACTGCAATTGACTGTTTTACCTGCCTAACAGGCTGGGCTTTTTTAATTCCTCAATAATATAGTTGAACATTTCTGGCTGAAAGGCAGCTATTAAGGCCAGCGTAAACACAATGCCGAAAATGGCTCCCCATAAATGCGCATCATGATTTATATTATCTCCTCCTTTTTGTCCCATATACACACAGTAAATGATATATAAAACCGCATAAACGGCTGCAGAAATCCGTAATGCCCCATATAAATAAATACTGTTCCAGGGTTGAAATACAATGGCGGCAAAAACAATTGCAGATACGGCCCCGGATGCCCCCAATGACCGGTAATCGGGATCATCCTGGTGTTTCAGGTAACTGGGAATATCTGATATTACCAATGCCAAAAAGTAAAGGATGAGGTAAGCTGCTTTGCCTCCAAGGCCATAAAACGTAAAGATGATCTCTATATTTCTTCCAAAGAAATAAAGGGTGAACATGTTGAAAAACAGGTGCATCCAGTCGGCATGTAAAAAACCCGACGTGATCATGCGATAATACTGCTTTTCCCATTTTACCTGGTAGGGCCACATGATGGTCTTGCTAACCAGGTTATGGTTAGAAAAGCCAATCACTGAATAAACAACATTGGCAGCTATCAGTAAGATCGTAACCGGGTAATCTGAAAAATTCATCTGGTTATTTTTGGCAAAACTAAATTAAATATTGCATGCAGGCTATTTTGCGGAGGAGAAGCTGCTGTTAACTATTTTATTAAAATTAAACATGATGGTATTTTTCATTTCTTAATATGGAACAGGCCCTGTAAACCTGCTCGGCCAGGATAAGCCTTACCAGTTGGTGAGGGAATACCAGGGCCGATAAACTCCATGTATAATTGGCCCGGTTAATCACTTCTTTGCTTAAACCGAAAGCGCCCCCGATTAAAAACACCAGGTTTTTTTCACTTTCATTGGCCCGTTGCTGGATGAAAGCAGCCAGCCCCTCACTGGTTAATTGTTTCCCGCGTTCATCCAGTACAACCAGGTAATCTTCTTTTTTCAGGAACTGCAATATCATTTCACCTTCCTTTGCTTTCAGGTCCATTTCACTCATCATGCCGGCATTCTTCGGCATCGGGATTATATGCCATTGAACGGGAAAATAATTGCCAATCCGTTTGGTAAATTGTTCTACACCTTCTTTCACATAACTTTCATGCGCTTTGCCAATGCTCCAGAACTGAAGTTTCATATACCGGTTTAGGTTTTTGAAATATAAACAAAAATAAACAGATTGCCGGCCTTTTTACGAGGCCTGGCCTTTTGGATAGCCGTTAACCTAATTTTATCAGGTAATCAAAGAGGCTTACATCCGTTGTTATGCCCAGTTTTTTTCTCAGGCGATAGCGGCTGATTTCAACGCCTCTTACTGAAATATTCATCAGTTGTGCTATTTCCTTTGTGCTCAGATTCATTCTTAAATATGCGCAGAGTTTTATTTCATTACCGGAAATGGCCGGGTGTTTTTCCTTCAGTTTCACAACAAAATCACTGTGTACCTGGTCGAAGTGCTTGGCGAAATTTTCCCATTCCTTGTCTATATTGTCGTCATCGCTCAATGTTTTTATTATTTTCTTTATTTCTGAAACCACCTTTTCATTGTCCAGTCGCTTCATCAGTTGAGTAAGTTCACTTTTGATATTTGTAAGCAATTCCCCTTTCTTAACCAGGTGCATGGCAGAAGAAGCCAGTTCAGAGTTTTTATAATTGATATCTGCTTCCAGCTTTTCATTCTTTACTGCAACGAGTTCATTTTCTGTTTTGTTTATTTCAAGCTCATGTATATAGGATAGTTTTTTTTGCTCTTCTTCATGTTTTATCTGCTGAAGCAGGAATTTTTTTCGTTGCCAGCGGTAAACGGCAATCAATAATGCACTTATGCCTAACAGGTATAGCGTATATGCGATACCGGTTTGGTACCAGGGAGCCAGTATCCTGAATGAATATCCCGAAACCTCAGATTCATTGCCCAGGTTATTACGCACTTTTACTTCAAAAGTATAATTGCCTGGAGGCAGGTTGGTGTATTCTTTTTCGGTACGGCGTGTCCATTCCGACCAGTTTTCTTCAAAACCGCTAAGCCTGTAACTGTATTCCAGGGTTTCCTGGTCATGAAAAAAAGCGGATGAATAGCCAAACTGGATCGTTTTCCAGCTATATGAAAGGGCAGGAATTTTTTTCACATCCTGCAGTTGCTTTTCATTTACCCCTTTAAAATAACCGCCAAACAACAGGCTGTCCATATTGTTGATAATCCTTACCATTCGTACCTGCACCTGCAGTTGCGCCTGGTTTTTTTTATACTTATCAAAATTGATATGGTAAAATCCTTTTTCTGCACCCAGGAATACATTGTTATCGTCAACCGGGTAAATGAATTCAAAACCACTGAGCATCCTGTTATTCAGTTCAGGTAAGGAAATAACTACCGGCTCCATACCCGACATGTCAATTACACCCAGCTTTTTTTGACTGATGAACCAGATATTGCCGGAATTGTCTTCTTTCAGGTAGCGGATACCCATATCGCCAAGTAACTTATGATAGAAAGGGGCCCGGGTAAAACTGTCTTTTTTGATGTCATATATATACACACCTTTTTCACTGGCAACCAATACATCGTTTTTAATTTTAAAAACATGGTTGTTTAGTGTTGAAGGCAGGCCTTTCTTATCTGTGTAAATTGCTGTATTGTACCGGCCATTATTCAGTTTGCTGATCTTGTACACGCCATGATATGGATGAGATACCCAAATATGGCCGAATTGGTCAATGGCAACAAACCTGCTGGATTCTATGAAATCCGGTATTTCGCCTGTTTGGGTAAATTGACCGTTCTGGTAATCAAAAATCCGCAGGCCTTTGTAATTGCCCGCAACGATTTGTTGTACAGGGGTACCTGAACTTAACGGAACAAAATTCCAGAACCCGGTTTGGGTTGAAAAAGGGCTTGCCTTTTTTTCCTGTATGATAAATGCGCCATCATGGTGCCCCAATAATAGCTGGTTGTTAATTGCAGATAAGCTCCAGGCTTGCCCGGTTGTTCCTGCAACTGGTAAAAAGGCCCCTTTACAAAAACTCAGGTCACGCTGGTTTTGAAGCTGAACGCAGAATAATCCGCCTGACGTACCGGCAAACAACTGGTTATTATGGATGATGGCTGTATACCCCGATCCGTCCTGTAATTGCGGGGTAATATGCTTAATGGGGCTGTTGTAGGCAATAAAATCAACGCCATTATCAAGCCCAAGCCATAAATTCTGATGTGTATCCAGGAAAATACTCAGTACATTATTATTCTGTAACCCTTCTGTTCGGGAAAAACGCTGGATGATATTTCCACTGATATCAATAATATAAACTCCTCCGTTATTGGTAGCCAGGGCAATCCAATCATGGTTGATAGCGGTTGCGGCGTATATCCGTTCCCTTTCAAAAATGGCTGACGTTTGCCAGTTTAGTTTTTTAACAGATTCGCCTGTAAACAGGTAAACCCCATTTTTTAGTGATGTTATTACAGCGCTGTCTTCAGAAATTTCCAGTATGGCGGTTACCGGGTCATTTACCGGGTAGTTGCTGGTTTGTGATATGGGTTCCCAGTTATTGTTTGCAAAAAGCATCAATCCCGCCTTAAAATCCTGTGCATAGAGCCTGCCATGGAATTTTCCCAAAAAACCCCATTCAAAAGGAGCATGGTAAACGGAAATAGTCTCTTTGGATAATCGAAAAATTTTGTTAACCGACCTGAAAAAAATGTCATTATTCAGTGTGATAATGTCCCAAACATCTCCAAAACTGCTGTTTTTGGGCGGTATTAGGTTTGTAATTGAATGGTAAACCAGTCTGCCATGTTCATCAGGGGTAAAATAACCCATCTCATCCTGTCCGCCCACATAAATCCGGTTATCAGGCCCAATTTCCACTGATCTTACGATCGTCTTATTAGGTAATGGGTATAAATTCCAGTGCCTGCCATCAAAACTAAGTAAGCCTTCATTATTGGCTATATATATAATACCGTTTTTATCCTGCCTGATATCCCAGTTTTGTAAACCGGCACTATATTCACCCTTAAGGTAATTTATCACTTCTGGCAGGCCAATAGTATTCTGGCTTAACCCGGTGATGGGTAAAACTATGAAAATTAGGATTTGTAATATTATCCATTTCATATTTAGAAATGTGAAAGTAAGGAAAAGGAGGTTGATGTAGTAATGATGTAGTAAAAATAGCTATTAAATAAGGCTTTTTTCATTTTTGATGTAGTAATGAAGTGGGTCAATATTTTGAAAATGAGAAATTGGAGGATAAATTTACTTTTCTTTTGTTTAAACCAAATCGATTGTTTATGAAGCTAAAACTTGCATTATATAGTGCTGTATTCCTACTATGCAGCATGATTAACTTTACCTACGCACAAAACCTTACGGTTACAGGTACTGTTAAGAATAAATCTACCGGAGAATCGCTTATCGGAGCAACCATTATCCTGAAAGGAGCTACTACAGCAGTAAGAAGCAATGCTGCCGGCGAATTTTCAATCAATGTACCCGGAAAGGGTTCTGTGTTGATTATCAGCTATTCAGGTATGATAACTACAGATTATACGATAGGTAATGTTACATCCGGCATCATTATTATGATGGAAGAAAGCGCATCAACTACCTTAACAGATGTGGTGGTTATCGGATACGGCACGCAGAAAGTTACCAAGGTTTCTGGTGCCATTTCTTCTGTAAAAAGCGGTGATATTGAGAAGCTTAAGCCGGTTAGGGCAGAAGAAGCCCTGCAGGGAAGGGCTTCAGGTGTAACCGTAATACAGGGTGGTACACCCGGCTCGGCACCAACCATTACCATCCGTGGTCTGCCTTCGTATAGTGGTAATGAACCGCTGGTGATTGTTGATGGGGTACAGCAATCAATTGTAGACCTTAATTCAATAAACGCAGCAGATATCGAGTCATTAAATGTGCTGAAGGATGCATCTGCTACAGCCATCTTTGGTATAAAAGGCGGTAATGGTGTAATCGTTGTAACAACAAAATCGGGAAGAAGGAATCAAAAACCTGAATTCACCATAAACAGCAATTATGGCGTTCAGGAAGTTTTTAAAACGATTGGTGTGTTGAATGCAACAGAATATGCAGCTATAGTAAATGAAGGAAGCCTGCTGGCCGGTGGGAATGTAATATTTCCGGATCTGTCAACAGTGGGTGTGGGAACCAACTGGCAGGATGAGATATTTCAAAAAGCAGCCATCCAGACACATAATATTACAGCAAGAGGTGGTGGCGACAGGATGACCTATTTCCTTACTGCCGGTTACCTGAAACAGGCCGGAATTGTTGGCGGAAACGAAAAATCAAGGTTTTCCAGGGGTAATTTTACCGCCAACCTCAATTTTGACCTTACTTCTAAACTGAAATTCATATTGAATGCAACGGGGGTTATCCTCGATTCAAAAGGGATACAGGAAAATTCATTCAACAGTGTGATAGGCAGTGCCTTGAATTTTGACCCAACCGTTCCAAAATATAATACGGTACCTAATACGGTTGGACAATACGGATTCAGTAACCTGTTGTTGTCAGAAGTATTTAACCCGCTAACCAAACTGGAGAATACATATAATAAGAATGTGGGTAATAAATTATACGGCAAGTTTGAACTGCAATATGATATTTTAAAGAACCTGAAATTTACAACCCGTTTCGGGTACACCAAGTACGACGGAAATGCCAAGAGCTTTACGCCGTTGGTTTTTTATGGTCCGCAGAATGTTGATAATTCCATGAACGCAGATGGGTCTACCGTTTCCGGAAAACATAACAGTGTTTCCCATGAAAAAACCAGCAATTTCAATTATACCTATGAAGCTTTTGCTAACTATAATTTCAAACTGAAAGAAGACCACCATTTTGAAACGGTTGCCGGTTTTTCATTGGCAAAAGTTTCCGGCAATGCATCGGGAGCCAGCAGGGAAGATGTGCCGTTCAATTCATGGGAGTTTGCTGATTTTACAGCAGCAACCGGAAATAATACGGCAACAAACCCCAATGCAGTTACCGGTTATTATTACCAGTATTTTAAAAGGAACGTATCTGTTTTTGGACGTGCAAATTATGATTACAGGGATAAATACCTGGCTTCATTCAGTTTCCGCCGCGACGGATCAAATGTTTTTGGAAAGAACAACAAATATGTAAACCTGATGGCGGGTTCCCTTGGATGGGTGGTTTCAAAAGAAAATTTCTTTAAATCAAAATTTATCAATTTCCTGAAGCTTAGGGGAAGTTTCGGTTCAACAGGAAATGATAATGTTTCACCACAGTTTGTAAGCATCGTTACCGGCGGCCCCAGTTACGGCCCAACTGCTAACAGCAATGGTTACACGTTTGATGGTGTTTTTTATCCCGGATCAACTGTGGGAAGCGCTGCCAATGATGATTTGAAATGGGAGATCAACAAACAAACCAACGTAGGTTTCGACCTTACTTTCTTTAGGAATAAATTTTCTTTAACGGCAGATTATTTCACCAAAAAGACTGAAGGGTTGTTGTTTACGCCATCTGCTTCATTGTACCTTGGTACCGTGCCCATTCCGGTTGCCAATATCGGTTCTACCAAAACTGCTGGTATTGACCTTACATTAGGTTACAATACAACAGTTGCCAAATCAGTAAAAATAAGTACCGCTTTAACATTCACCACATCCAAAAATGAAGTAACCGCAACCAATACAGACGGAACAGCCAGGATACTGGGAGGCTATTATTTTAACGGACAGTCGCAAAGTGTAACCGTTTTTGAAAAAGGGTTCACGCCAGGCTATTTCTATGGTTATAAAACGGATGGGTTGTTTCAAACAGCCAAAGAAGTGGCGGATGCCCCAACACAAACGGGTGCCCAGCCCGGCGATATCCGATTTGTGGATATAAATGGGGATGGCATTATTTCAGCTGCCGATCAAACACAGATCGGTGATCCTTTCCCTGATTTCACCATGGGATGGAACCTGAACATTGAGTATAAGAATTTTGATTTCACTGCCTTTACGTATGCATCTGTTGGAAATGACATTTACAGGGCTTATGAAAGAAATGCGAATTTCTCCAACAAATACAGGTCTGTACTGGCCCGGTGGACCGGCCCGGGAACAACCAATGATGCCAGGAACCCGCGCTATACATTTTCTGATGTAAACAGCAATATCAGGGTGTCTGACAGGTATGTGGAAGATGGTTCATTTATCAAGATAAAGAACATACAGTTAGGGTATACGTTCCCTGCTTCAGTAACTAAAAAGCTGTTCAGCAAATTACGTGTATACGTACAGGTTAAAAACGCATTCACATTCACTGAGTATTCAGGTTTCGACCCTGAAATTTCCGGTGGCGTGCTGGATACAGGTATTGACCGCGGTTCTTATCCGCAATCACGTACCTATGCTATCGGTCTTGATATAAAACTGTAATGCTCAAAACAAAAAAAATATTACCATGACTAGAATCAAAATAAAATTACTTAGCCTGGTACTTGTAATTACCCTGGCTACATCATGCAAGAAATGGGTTGATTATGATCCGCGTGAGTCATTCAACATAACCGAACTTGATTATTTAAAATCTGAAAGCGATTACCGTACCATGGCGGTAAGTGTGTATACCCCCATCCAGTGGCTTAACCAGTCGGTGCCGGTTGGCGATATTGCCTCAGATAATTCAGTAAGTGGCGGTGAGAATGCGTCAGACGTTTTATCATTACAGCAGATTGATGATTTTACACATACACCCATCAATTCTACTTTATCGGAGTTATGGCAAGCCGCTTATGAAGGAATCAACAGGGCCAATTATATGCACCAGTATAAAGCGGCAAACCCGGCAGGTGAAACCGTAAATTTTGCAGGGAAAGACGCACTTTACGGGGAAGTTTATTTCTTACGGGCTTATTATTACTTTCACCTTGTACGGTTTTTTGGTGATGTTCCTTTGTTTCTTGATAAAAGGCTCGGCCTTTCAGAATCAGGGTCAATTCAGCGTTCACCCAAAGCCGATGTTTATAAGGCTATTGAAGCCGATTTGTTAAATGCGATAGATGTATTGCCGGCTGTACAGGCACAAAAAGGAAGGATTACCAAATATGCAGCCCAGGCATTGTTGGGTAAAGTGTACCTGTACCAGGAAAAATTCACGGAAGCGGCAAACGTGTTGGAGCCAATTATTACATCCAATGCATTTGATACGGTTTCCAATTTCGCTTCCATATTCTTAGCATCCGGGGAAAATGGCCCTGAATCAGTATTTGAAATACAATATTCAAACAGTTCTCCTTATTATAACTGGGGCGGTGTAACCAGGGGGCAGGGTAACCACTCTGTTCAGCAATGCGGTATTCGCGGCCTGAACGGAACAGCAGATATGCCTTATGCTGCCGGATGGAGTACCAACCTGCCTGCACAAGACCTGGCAGCGGCTTACGAACCGGGAGATACCAGGAAGGATGTAACGGTCCTGGATATTGAAGCTTATAAGAATGCAAATCCATCTTACAATATTACTTACCAGGTTGCTCCATATAAGAACACCGGTTTATACAACCAGAAGTACCTGCCAAGGAAAAATGAAACATCTGGACAGGTTGAATTGAATTACCTGAATAATTTCAGGACAATCCGTTTTGCCGAAGTACTGTTGATGGCAGCAGAAGCGTATAACAGAACATCAAACGATACCAAAGCCAGGGAATACCTGAACAAAGTGCGCAGGCGTGCATTCAAGGACGACATGCATGATATCACCGCATCGGGAGACGCATTGAAACTGGCTATCTGGAATGAAAGGCGTTTGGAACTGGCTATGGAAGGCGACCGCTTTTTCGACCTGGTAAGAACAGGGCAGGCTGCTGCAAAACTTACCGGTTTTGTTCCGGGTAAACATGAAGTGTTTCCGATTCCTCAGCACGAAGTGAACATTTCCGGATTAACCCAGAATGCTGGTTATTAACATCAACTACTTATTTATAAAAAATAATGATCATGAAAAGATTCAAATTTATTGTCGGCATATTGTTATTACTGGGAGTGGTGGCCGGTTGCAAAAAAGAAGCCTATGATGATATTTCATTGGTGGATTCGGGCATTGCTCCTGAACAATTATCTGCCCTTTTTGAAATTACACAGGACAACACCGGTTTGGTAACCATTACGCCTAACGGTAACGGAGCTGTTTCCTATGATATTTATTACGGAGATGGCACCACAGACCCGGCCAAAGTGCAGGCAGGTAAAAAAACAACCCATATCTATGCCGAAGGTGTATATAATGTAAGGATTGTTGCCTATTCTGTAAATGGAAAAATAACAGAAGCAACACAGCAGTTGACCGTTTCTTTCCGGGCCCCCGAAAACCTGGATGCAACCGTGGTCATTGACCCGGCCAATAATTTTAAAGTAAATGTGTCAGCAACCGCATTGTATGAAACAAACTTCAAAGTGTATTTCGGGGAATCACCCACAGAAATTCCGGTGTCATTCAACGAAGGACAAACCGTAAGCCATACCTATGCCGCTGTAGGAACATATACGGTAAAAGTGGTGGCCCTTAGCGGTGGCGCAGCAACTACAGAGATCACCAGAACCGTAAATATCGTTGACCCGGTACTGTTACCGCTTACTTTTGAATCGCCTACGATTAATTACTCATTTACCAATTTTGGCGGTGGAGATGTTACTGTTATCAATAACCCCCAATCAGGCGGCATTAACACGAGCAGCAAAGTGGGAAAGATGGTTAAGAACCCACCGGAAGTTTGGGGAGGCAGTTTCATCACACTGGGTGAAGCCATCGATTTTTCAGTGAACAAGGTATTCAGGATGAAAGTGTTTTCACCAAGGGTAGGTGCAAAAGTGTTATTAAAAGTGGAAAATGCAACCAATGGCGCTATCAGTTTCGAAAAAGAAGTGACCACATCTGTGGCCAATGCCTGGGAAGACCTGGCTTTTGATTATTCAGCCATCAATACCTCAAATTCTTACCATAAAGTTGTATTGATATTTGAATTGGGTACAGCCGGAAACGGATCGGCCGATTTTACTTTCCTGTTTGATGATATCCGGTTAACCAATCAATTGCCTGTTAGCCTGTTAACTTTGCCAATAACATTTGATGACCCGGCTGTAAATTATGCCGTTACTGATTTTGGCGGAAATCAATCTGTAACAGATGTTGATCCTGCCAATGCCGGTAATAAAGTTAAAAAAACAACAAAAACAAACGGTGCACAAACTTGGGCCGGAACAACAATGGGTGCAGGTTTTATTTCCGCACTTCCTTTTTCTGCCACAGCAACACAAATGACGGTTAGGGTTTATTCACCTGCAGCAGGACTTCCGGTAAGATTAAAAGTAGAAGACCGCAACGATAATACTCGTTCTGTTGAAACTGAAAAGCTTACCACCGTTGCCAATGCATGGGAAACGCTTGTTTTTGATTTTGCCAACCAGGCTTCAGGAACGGCTGCTTTGAACCTTACGTATACATATAATATGGCTTCCATATTTTTCGATTTCAATACTGCCGGAAACGGAAGTGTTTTTTATTGGGATGATGTAACGTTCCTTCCGGTTAATATTGCAGGTCTTGGCCTTCCTTTGGATTTTGAATCAGGAACACTTAATTATACATTCACCAATTTTGATGGTGGTGATGTAACCGTTATCAATAACCCGCAATCTGGTGGAATTAATACCAGCAGCAAAGTTGGTAAAATGGTTAAAAATGCCGGACAGCCCTGGGGCGGCAGCTGGATCGCTTTGGACAACCCGATCAGTTTCGCAACGTCAACTACTTTTAAAATGAAAGTGTTCTCACCACGGGTGGGAGCCAAGGTTTTGCTGAAAGTTGAAAACCTGACCAACGGAGCAATTTCATATGAAAAGGAAGTACTAACTACCACGGCTAATGCATGGGAAGATCTTACTTTTGATTACAGTGCCATCAATACGGCCAATTCATACCAGAAGATAGTGTTGATATTTGAGTTAGGCACCATGGGAGACGGGTCAGCCAATTTCACATTCCTGTTTGATGACATCAGGCTTAATTAAAATAAAAAAATTGAAAATCATGATAACAAAAATAAGGTCTATATCAATCATTCTTCTTGCCATGTTGGTGGCTTTCAGCAGTTGCAAAAAGGAGAAATATACGTTTGGTGATATCAAAACACCAACAAACCTGGCTTTGAATACGGTGATTGCCGGTGTTGATGCAACCAACCCGGATGGTAACGGTACCGGATCCGTGTCCATCAGCGTAACCGCAGAAAATGCGCTTAGCTATAATATTGATTTTGGTGACGGGGTAACCAAAGTGGTTTCTTCCGGGTCAATTGATTACAAATACACTACACCCGGAACAAATGATTACACCATTACCGTTAATGCAATCGGCACCGGCGGGGCTCTTTCTACCATCAGTAAGAGGATCAGGGTATTTGTTGCTTTTGAAATACCCGCTGATATACTGGCAGCTTTAACCGATGGCAATTCAAAAACCTGGATCACCGATAAAGATGCCAATGGCCATTTCGGTGTGGGGCCCGCCGACCAGTTTTCACCGATTTGGTACGCTGCAAGCCCCAATAGCAGGGAGCTATGCGCTTATGATGATGAGATCACTTTTTCCAAGGATGCACTTAACAGGGTATCAATGGCAATCGACAATAAAGGCCAGTCATTTTCAATAGGCGCCGCCTCTGCCTTTTACGGATTCAGCGGAGGTGATAACTGTTATGGAATTACTACCGGGGGAACCAGGCAACTGGCATTTATGGCTGCAACGTCCGGTTCCACTTCAGCTGTGTCAACACAGATCCAGTTCATGGTTCCCGGCAACGGTATCATCAATTTCGGAACAGGAGGCACTGTTTATGAAATTCTGTCAATAACAGCCGATCATATGCATTTGCGCAATATTGGCATTGACGGAAATTCGTGGTACCAGAAACTTGTCAGGAAGCCATAATCATTTGCCTGTATTATCATGATAAATAATATTAAAATGAAATACGCATCATTTTTATTGTTTGCAGCTGCCGCATTTTTCATTTCCTGCAGTAAGGATGACGGAACTAATCAAAGTATCATACCGTCTAATTTAACAGTAAATGCGGTGGTTAGTACAGACAACAGTGGAAATGTTTCATTTACCGCCATGGCCACCAATGCGGTTACTTACGATTTCGATTATGGCAATGGGGTTTTCCAGACCGTGGCCTCCGGGATTGTTACGTATAAATACCCTGCATCCGGAACATATACTGTAAATGTAATTGCAAAAAGCAGCACCGGGAATACGGTTTCCAAAACAGTGCAGGTAACCGTATCCGTTGCCATGTCGCTGGTCTGGTCAGATGAGTTTAATACGGCAGGTGCACCCGATCCGTCAAAATGGGGTTACGATATTGGCGCAGGGGGATGGGGCAATGCTGAGTTGCAGTATTATACAAACCGGCCTGAAAATGCGGTTGTTCAGGGAGGTTCATTAAAGATTACTGCCATAAAGGAGAATTTCAGTGGCAGCGCTTATACGTCGGCCAGGCTGCTTACCAAAGGCAAGTTTTCTTTCAAATACGGCAAGGTGGAGGCAAGGGCAAAACTACCTGCAGGTGTTGGTACATGGCCTGCAATCTGGATGCTGGGTAACAATATAAGCACGGTTGGATGGCCCGATTGCGGTGAGATTGATATCATGGAACACCGGGGCAGCGAACTGAATAAGATATTTGGAACGTTGCATTACCCGGGACATTCCGGTGGCAATGCAAACGGAAGTACAAAAATAATATCTAATGCCAGCACAGAATTCCATAAATATAGCATGGAATGGTCAGCAGCATTTATCAAAATATATGTTGATGACCAGCTTTTTCACACATTCGCCAATTCCTCCTCCGTTCCGTTCAACCAGGATTTCTTCCTCATTTTGAATGTGGCCATGGGAGGTACGTTTGGCGGATCAGTAGACCCTGCGTTTACGGACGCATCAATGGAAATTGATTATATCAGGGTTTACAACTAACGGAATTATGCATTATCCGTTACCGTTAGTAAATGTATGAAAACGGCTAACCCGTCAAAATAAGTCAACTTTTCGTGCACTTTTAGTTTTGGTTTATAACGAGCAGTTTTCTCATTTAAGCAATCATTAATTAGTGGAACGTATCTACTTTTCCAGGTTAATACTTCCACTATTTTTAAAAGATTGCGTTTTTTAAACAGTTGCCAACTTATTAATTCTCTTATATGTCCTTAAAACATACCTTATATACATTCCTGTCAATTGCATGTATCTTTTCATTTTCAGGTAACCATGCTTTTTCCCAGCCGGTTTTTAATAAGCTGGTTTGGGCTGATGAGTTTGAAAAAAACGGGTTGCCAGACAGCCTTAAATGGGGTTATGATAAAGGCAAAGGCTGCCCGGATAATTGCGGTTGGGGCAATAACGAGTTACAGTTTTACACCTGGAACCGCCCTGAAAATGCGCGGGTTGAAAATGGAAAACTGATCATTGAAGCCAGAAAAGAAAACTATTCAGGTGCAGCTTATACTTCTGCCAGGCTGGTTACAAAGAAAAAAGGAGACTGGAAATACGGCCGTTTTGAAATTAAGGCAAAGCTACCGGCCGGAAGGGGGATGTGGCCTGCCATTTGGATGTTGCCAACAAACTGGGAATACGGAGGCTGGCCTCACAGCGGCGAAATTGATATTATGGAAAATGTTGGCTATATGCCGGATTCTGTTTTTGGCACCGTTCATACCGGGGCATTTAACGGTATGCTGGGAACACAAAAATCAAAAGGGCTGCGTTTTAACGATCTTGCAAAAAACTTTCATATTTATGAAATGGAATGGACGGCTGACAGCATAACTTTTTATATAGACAGGAAAAAATACAATGTGTTTAAGAATACACGCAGGAATACAGCAGAGTGGCCTTTTGATAAGGATTTTCACCTGCTGCTGAATATAGCTGTTGGTGGAAACTGGGGTGGCAAAATGGGCGTTGATGATAATATATTTCCTCAAAGGATGGAAGTGGAGTATATAAGGGTTTACCAGTAAGCTATCTTCCGTAAATTACATTGCTGCATTTATAACTCAAATAATTACAATTGAAAAACTTGCTTCAATTTTTTCTGCTATTCTGTTGTTCTGCCATTTCCGGCTTGTCAATATCTGCACAGCAGTTAACAAATGCTAAAAAGGCTGATTCTGTGTTAAACCTGATGACCCTGGAAGAAAAGATAGGCCAGATGAACCAGTATAATGACGATTGGCTGGCAACCGGTCCGGTAACCATTGATACAGACAAGGCAAGCCAGGTACGGAAAGGACAGGTTGGATCTTTGCTGAATTGCCTGGGTACGCAGCGGGTTCGTAAATGGCAGGAGATCGCCATGCAGTCGAGACTTAAAATTCCTTTATTGTTCGGGCAGGATGTCATTCATGGATTTAAAACCACATTCCCGATCCCATTAGCGGAAGCCTGCAGTTGGGACCTTGATGCGATTGAACTTTCAGCACGCATAGCTGCTAACGAAGCCAGTGCAAGCGGTATAAACTGGACATTTGCACCGATGGTAGACATAGCCCGTGATCCACGGTGGGGCAGGGTTATGGAAGGCGCCGGGGAAGACACTTACCTGGGTTCAAAAATTGCCTTTGCCAGGGTGAAAGGTTTCCAGGGAAAAAAAATTGGCAACCTGGATGCCTTGATGGCTTGTGCCAAACACTTTGCAGGATATGGTGCTGCTGTTGGCGGCCGTGATTATAATTCTGTTGACATGAGCTACAGGCAACTGTGGGAAGTTTACCTGCCTCCTTTCAAAGCCACCGTTGATGCCGGTGTGGCAACATTTATGAATGCATTCAACGACCTCAACGGTATACCGGCTACCGGTAACCAATACCTGCAAAGAGATATTTTGAAAGGCAAATGGGGTTTTAATGGTTTTGTAGTTAGCGACTGGGGCTCAATTGGAGAAATGATAAACCATGGAAATGTAGGCAATGAGTATGAAGCGGCTAAAGCGGCTGTCACAGCCGGCTGTGATATGGATATGGAAAGCAGGAATTATAAGAACAACCTGGCCACATTGGTTGCAGACAAGAAAGTACCGTTGAACCTGATTGATGATGCAGTTAAGCGGATCCTGCAAAAGAAATTTGAATTGGGTTTGTTTGATGACCCTTACCGTTTTTGTAATGCAGACAGGGAACAGGCTGCTTTAAACAATCCGGAGCATGCAAGGATTGCCCGGCAGGTAGCTGCAAAAAGCATCGTGCTGTTAAAGAACAATGGCCGGTTACTGCCATTGTCAAAGGAAACCAGGACCATCGCTTTTATTGGGCCACTGGTAAAACCGCTTAAACAAAACAAGGGTTTTTGGGATGTGGAAGTACCAGGTGTGGATTCTAATTTTATTGTATCACAATGGGAAGGCCTTGTTAATAAGGTGGGAAAACAAACGGCTTTGCTGTATGCAAAGGGATGTGATATTGAAGGAAACGACAGGTCGGGATTTGCAGAAGCCGTTGCTGTTGCCAGGCAGTCGGATGTAGTTGTTGTTAGCATAGGTGAAAGAAGGGATATGAGCGGGGAAGCAAAAAGCCGCAGCAATATCAGTATACCAGGTGTACAGGAAGAACTGGTTAAAGAACTACTGGCAACCGGTAAGCCGGTTGTGGTATTGATCAATGCAGGCCGGCCGCTGGTATTTAATTATATAGCCGACAATGCCCCGGCCATATTATATACCTGGTGGCTGGGCAGCGAGGCCGGTAATGCCATTGCTGATGTATTGTTCGGTGATTATAATCCGTCGGCCAAACTGGTCATGAGTTTTCCGTATAGTGTTGGACAGGTCCCCATTTATTATAATCATTTTAATACCGGCCGTCCGGCTACCAGCGATAGTAACCACAATTATAATTCATCGTATAATGACCTGTCCATTTATCCAAAATATGAATTTGGGTATGGGTTGAGTTATACAGATTTCGAATACAGTAATCTTCGGTTCAGCAGTAATACAATGAAGCAGGGCGATCAAATTACCGTTTCGGTAACTATTAAGAATACGGGAAAATATGGTGGGGAAGAAATTGTTCAATTATATATAAGAGATTTGGTAGCTTCAGTGGTGAGGCCGGTTAATGAGTTAAAGGATTTTAAGAAATTAGCATTAAAAGCCGGTGAATCCCGGGAATTGAACTTTGTCATTGACACGGAGAAACTTTCATTCTTTTCCCCTGACCCGTTGGATGGCACGCAAATGAATTGGATAGCCGAACCCGGGGATTTTGATATCATGGTAGGCGCTTCTTCAAAGGATATCAGGCTAAAAGGGCGTATTTCATTGTTGTATTGAGCAATGTGGTAAAACATGTATGCTACTATTGCATTTCATTTTTTTTCATTTATGGTTTACCATGCATTATTTCTCTCCTGTTAACAGGTAATACATATATGATTGCCGTACTAAAATTCAATAACTTTATACGGTCCTTTGCACCGGGTTACATACTTACATATGATCATCAGGATTATTTCAATATGTTCATTAATTTTTCTGATGAATCATGCATATGCACAGTTATGCCAGGGTAGCCTGGGCGATCCAATCATAAACACTACATTCGGCAGCGGAACCAATCCGGGGCCATCACTGGCTGCAGCCGCCACAACCTATCAGTATACAGGAACTGATTGTCCCCAGGACGGATTTTATACAATAAGAAATAATACCAGCAGTTGTTTTGGAAATAGCTGGTATACATTAACGTCAGACCATACAGGTGACCCTTCAGGTTATTTTATGCTGGTGAATGCCTCGGTACAGCCAGGAGTATTTTATATTGATACGGTGAGGGGATTGTGTGGTAACATGACATACGAATTTGCTGCATGGATAATGAATGTCATCATACCTTCCACCTGCAATGGAAACGCCATACAGCCGGACCTTACTTTTACCATTGAAAAGACAGACGGTACGTTATTGCAAACATATAATACAGGCAGCATTGCAGCTTCCTCCAATGCAGTCTGGAAACAATATGGTAATTTTTTCACTACACCGGCAGGCATATCTGAGGTGGTTTTACGAATAGTCAATAATGCGCCGGGCGGTTGTGGAAACGATCTCGCACTTGATGATATAACGTTTCGTGCCTGCGGGCCTACATTGAATCCTTCCATTGCAGGAGGTGCCGGCACTTCAGCCTCTTTGTGTGAAGGTATTGCCGGAAATTTCACGTTTTCATGTGTTGTGTCAGCCGGGTACAGCCTGCCTGTATTTCAATGGCAGCAAAGGGTAAATAATGCCGCATGGAGCGATATTGGGGGAGAAACTAATATCAGCCTGCAAAGGAATTTTCCTTCTTTAACGCCGGCAGGTATTTATGAATTCAGGTTGCTGGTAGCAGAATCCGGCAATATCAGCTCTATCCAATGCAGGGTTTCCTCACAGCCATTACGGGTTACCATACATGCAAATCCGGTAACCGGTACCGTTAGTAACAGCCCGGTTTGTGAAGCGGACACGTTAATGCTTTCCGCTTCAGGCGGATCACAATATTCATGGTCAGGGCCACGCGGTTTTAACGCATCGGGGGCTTCACCATCGCTTAGCACTGTTGATTTGCAGCAGGCCGGCATGTATTATGTTGTTGTTACCAGTGATGCAGGCTGCAGTAAAACAGATTCTATATTGGTAACAGTAAATCCCGGGCCACGTGCATCAACAGCTTTTAGCAGTACTACTATTTGCAGGGGCGATTCAGTTCAGTTGGCAGCTTCCGGCGGTGTAACCTATTTGTGGTTGCCCGCAACCGGTATTTCCGATGCTGCAATGGCCGGTCCCAATGCATCTCCAGGAGAAACAACTGTTTATGAGGTAATAGTCACTAACCAGTTCGGATGCACAGACACAGCAAGCTCCGTGGTGAATGTTGCCCGGAAACCTGTTGCAGATGCAGGCCCCGATAAGCAAATCATGCAGGGACAGCAGGTACAGTTAACCGGTAGCATTAATGAAGCCGGTAACTCATATGTATGGATTCCGGCAATGTATATTGATGACGTTCATTCACTGCAGCCATTTGTGAATCCTCCGGCCGATATGCAATATGTATTAAACGTTATATCCAATGCCGGTTGCGGTACATCAGCCGATACGGTTTTTGTAAAAGTATTTAAAGGGATATTCGTTCCAAATGCGTTTTCACCAAATGCCGACGGAATCAATGATACCTGGAATATACCTGCTTTGGCAGCGTATTCATTTTTTGAAATTGCCGTTTTTAACAGGTGGGGACAGAAAGTTTACCATAACCGCAATACATTAAAGCCATGGGACGGTAAATTAAACGGTAAGCCACTTCCGGCGGGAGCTTATAATTATTTCATCAGTTTCGGAAATACAGAGAGCCTCATAAAAGGAACCGTGCTAATCATCCGCTGAACATTGCTTTGACGTGATTTTTTCATAGCTTCAAAAAAAAATTCATGCGCAAGTTAAAAAAGCTGCTGGCTTTCCTGTTACTGATATTGGTTATATACCTCGCAGGGCCAAACCCGGCTACACCCGTTTATGATAATAAATTACCGGAAGTGCCTGCAACTGGTTCACTGGTTGATTTCATAGCAAACAGGGAACAGCAGCATAAACTGCGTGCTAACAATGAAGCAAGGATCATCTGGGCCAGTGATTCATCCCGGCAAGTTACTGATTATGCCATCGTATACCTGCACGGATTTTCAGCTTCACAGCAGGAAGGGGAACCTGTGCACAGGAATACCGCCCGTGCATTTGGATGCAATTTGTATTTATCCAGGCTGGCCGAACATGGCATTGATACAACCGAGCAACTCGTTAACCTTACGGTTGACAAATACTGGCAATCTGCCAAAGAAGCATTGGCGATAGGAAAGCAACTTGGCAAAAAAGTTATCTTAATGGGAACTAGTACCGGTGCAACACAGGCATTGCAACTGGCTGCCGCATTTCCGGATGATGTTTCCGGCCTGGTATTGTACTCGCCCAATATAGCCATAAATGACCCCAATGCCTGGTTGCTGAATAATCCATGGGGATTATACCTGGCAAGATTGGTTTTAGGAAGCAAGTATAATGTACCAAAAGATCCCAGGCCAATTTATAAGCAATACTGGAATACCCCATACCGGCTGGAAGCTACTGTAGCACTGGAAGAGATGCTGGAAACCAGTATGAATGCATCAACATTTAAAAAAGTGAAACAACCTGTCCTCATGTTGTACTATTATAAAAATGAAGCTGAGCAGGATAAGGTTGTAAAAGTAAGTGCTATGAAGAAAATGTTTGAACAGGTTTCCACACCGGTTTCCATGAAGCGGTCTGTTGCATTGCCCAATACAGGCGATCATGTAATTGCGTCACCTATTAAATCAAAGGATGTGGAATCAGTAGAAAGGGAAACAAAAAAATTCCTGGCTGATATAATGAAGATGCAAGTTGTAAATTGATAGTATCATCTTAAAACGGTACGAATCATAGGTGCCAGCCACCCGGCCCATTTGCCGTATTCTTTTCCGGATGGATGGAGCCCGTCTGAAGCTAATAAACTAAGATCATATGCAGCTTCCCGGGTTGAAGCCGTAATGTCAAGATAATTGCAGGATTCAAGGACGGTCACTTCCCGGTTTATCCGGTTGAATTGGTCTATTTGCATTCGTATGAAAGCAGTGTCTGCATTTGCTGCAAATGGGGTTACGCTGTAATCGGGAATAGACAAAACAAAAACATGGTTTCTTTTATATCCCGCCAGGCTTATGCTTTTGAGCAGGATTTGTCTGAACCGGTCTCGGTAACCTGTTGTATCCCTTCGCTGGTATTGGTCATTCACACCAATCAGTAATGATACAACATCATATTGTGCCGTAGGATCCTGGTTCATCATGGCAGCATACAGGTCATCAGTTCGCCAGCCGCTTGTAGCAATATATTTAGGATCGGACATTTTAACGCCGGATGATTTTAATAATGCAGTGGTTTGAGCCGGAAACCTGTCTGCAATTGTTACAGACTGGCCAATCGTATATGAGTCACCCAACGCCAGGTATGTTTTAGCACTGTCTGTTGTATTATTCCCCGGATTGAAGGCTGTATTAATATGCACAATCACCGGTGAAGATTCTTTTTTACATTGTGTAAGAAAAAACAGGGACAGGATGCATATGCACAAAAAGGAACTAAAGGGGAAGTTAAACCTGCTCATTGTCATTTAATAAGTTGCAAAGTAAATCAGAAAGTATACGGGATTATACTTCTGTCAACATTTTATAACTAGTTTTAGGTTAAAGTTTAAACAAATGAAGCATGCATTAATTCAAATCTTAACCCGCGATTTGGGACGGCTGGCAGTGGAAATGAAAAGCTATGTACATGGGGATAATATCTGGTTAACTGATAACAATATCAGCAATAGTGCCGGAAACCTTTGCCTGCACCTGGTTGGTAACCTCAATCATTTTATTGGAGCTGTTTTAGGAAATAACGGTTACCTGAGAAACAGGGAAGAAGAGTTTTCTAAAAAAAATATTCCATTGGATGAACTTATTGGCGAAGTGGAAAATACAGTTGACATGCTTGTAAAAACGCTGGAAGGCATGCAGGATGCAGATTTTAAATCCCGGTTTCCCATACCATTCAACAACCAGGAATGTACAACGGATTTTGTGCTGATACATTTGGCCGGCCACCTGAATTATCATCTTGGGCAAATCAATTATCACAGGCGGTTGCTTGACAAGTAAGTTATGATGATGACATTTGAAACATTGACATGGGCAGACCTTGAACTGTTGAAGGAATTTGAACCGCCGGGATGGGGTGACCTTGTCCCAAGATTCAGGTATCATTTGGAAAATGCATTTTGCAAACCTGTTAAACTAACGGTTGCAGGGAAGATGGCAGCCATTGGAACAGTTATCTTTCATAAAGACAGTGCCTGGCTGGCCAGTATCATAGTGCATCCTGAATGCAGGAACAAAGGATATGGAACAGCAATTACAAAGTTCCTTATTGATGCCGTTGATCAGAAAAGGTATTCAACCATTTACCTGGATGCAACAGATATGGGTTACCCTGTTTATAAAAAGCTGGGTTTTAATCAGGAAATGCAGTATGCACATTTGAAAGCCGATCAGCCTTTCATTGAACGGCGTATATCCAAGTCCGTTATACCCTATACACCTGAATTCCTGCCGGATCTGCTGGCAATGGACAGGTTTGTATCCGCTGAAGACAGGGCAGATACCATAACCGGCCACCTGCAATCGGCCATGCTATATGTGAGCAACAAATCCCTTGAAGGGTATTATCTGCCGGCGCTTGCAAACGGGTTAATCATTGCCGGTAATGAGGTTGCCGGAACAGAATTGATGAATTGCAGGCTTCAGCATTTTGATTTTGCCGTGCTGCCTGAAGTGAATACGACAGCTTTAAATTACCTGACCAGGAATAACCTGTATCAGTTCCGTATTTCACGCAGAATGTATATGGGAAAGAAAAAAGAATGGCATGCAGGTAAAATATATAATCGTATCAGCGGCCAGTTGGGTTAACTGGATTGTATAAAACGATTCCTATTTCCCGGGAATGCTGTTGAAACAAACTGGCGGGACATGCCCGTTTACTCATTTTATTTCAAGATCAGATACTTTCCTGTTGTGCAGCCTGCCAACTTTCATCAGGTCTATCATGGGCCCGGTAACAAAATTCAGGAATCGGCGGCTGTAAGGCTTGTAAACGGCTTCACCGGAAAATATCCTGGTGAGGTGTTTTTGCATATGCGGGCCTATAAACCTTCCCAATGCTGTATCCATACGGTCTTCGCCAACTTTGAATAAGGTGAATAACCGGCCGCTGTACCAGGTATCCACCAGTTTCTGCCAAACAACCAGTTCACGCATTTGCTCTTTCTGGTATTTTTTATATGCAGCAGGTGTATCCGCTTCAATGGCATCGGCTAACCGGAAGGCACCTTTTATGGCAAGGAATAAACCGGATGAAAAGATAGGGTCAAGGAAACCGCCGGCATCACCGGTAAGTACCCAGTTTGGCCCGTACATCTGCTGTGAAATCAACTGGTAATTGTCGTATTGCACCACCGGTGTTTCCCTTTTAGCATTGGATGTGAATTTTTTTAGTGTTTCATCCGTTTTCAGGTAATTATCATATTGTTCTTCCTTGGTTGTTCCGTATTTTGTTAGATGTTCCGGATTTATTACAACACCTACTGATGTGCGGTCCGGTAATGGAATCCTCCAGTTCCAGCCTTTTTCAAGCCTGTGAAGATGAATATTATATGGTTCAATTTTTTCGGCGCCGGACAAATGGGCAAACAGGGCAACATCTTTTCTGTATCCCTTTTTGGTTGGTATGTCGAGTAACCTGGAAATAGTGCGTGAACGGCCGGTTGCATCCACAATCAGTCCGGGCTGTCCGTTGAAATAATCGTTGGTGGCAGCAATGGTTTCATCACTGAGTTTAAGTTCGTCGGTATTTCCTGTCTTTTCAATTTTTGCAGCGAGGTTAAAAAACTGAACACCAGATTTTACTGCATTGTTGAAAATGGTTTTATCAAATTTTACCCTCGGTACATTGTATGCATATGGTGGCAGGTTTCCGCCGCCATAACTGAAAGGTGACGTTGCTTCTTCATCCTTGCTTACCCAAACTGAAGCTCCGGGCTTATAGGTACTGTACGATTTCACTTCATCTTCTACGCCCAACGACCTAAGCATGGGAATGATTGCGGGAACCAATGATTCGCCTACTATGATTTCAGGCCTTTTATCCAGGTAAAAAACGGCCACTTTAAATCCTTTTCTTTTTAACAGGGTTGCCAGTGCGCAGCCGGACGGGCCACCGCCAATAATGGCTACACTTTTTCTAATATTAGTCATACCGGTTTTATAAAATCAGGCGTAAATTTCGTGCAGTTAAATCAAATTTGCAAAAGTTATTGGCAAAGGCACCGTTTATTTATTAATTTGAACTTCAGTTTTGCCAAAACAAGAATAATTGAAAGAAGATGCTCAGGAATTCAAATGATATAGATATTATACTGGATATACTGAAGAAGTCGGTAGAGGCGCATCCCGGTTCCGTATTCCTGAACAGTTTACTTAACCAATACCAGGAACGGGGTAGCCTTAGTAAAAAGCAACTGGAAGGCCTGTATGGGAAAGCCCTGAAAGTAACTGCTGTTTCACCAGGCAAACTGGCCACTTTGCAGGCCATTATTTTAAGGAAACCTACCAGGTATCGTTCCAGCGTAACCATTGTAAAACCGGATTCAAACCAGGAGGATGCTGAAACCAGGCAATTGGTTGAACTGATACTGGAAAAATTCCCGCAACATAAGCGGGTTTTATATTTCAGGATGAAATTAGAGAAGCATGAAGGGTTACAGACAGTGGAAAAGGAAGAATTGAAAAAATTCCATAAATTACTAATGTGATGTTTAGCAATGAATATCAGCTATTTGCTGCCTTTTTGAAGTTTTTTATTCCCTTTTGCTTGCATTCGTCAGATCTGCGTATTATTTTTACTTCAGCTTACACAACCTGCTACTGAAACATCCTCTGAAATTCCTGTTTATTTGTTCATTCCCCTTCATGTGTTTTCCATAATATCCACTGAACAGCTGCTCTGTATCCCGGGAGGCTTATATGCTATTTACTGCATCTAATCCGGAGATATGATATTATTCCAATCAGTAAACCATCCTGGTAAAATCAAGGGATTTAATTTTTTTTTAACCTGGTTCAGCTAACATAATCTTACAAACAGGTGTCTGTTTATTCATACATGAATCAGATACTCTTTTTGAGAATATATTTTTAACTAAACAGATGTTTATGGAAAATATCTACACCGCTTATACAAAAACCGTACAGGGAAAGACGTATTATTTTGTAAAGAAATTCATCACATTTCCTGAGTTTAATAATGTACCGGATGTGCTGGCAGGGTATGGGATGCATACTGATTTTGATACAGCCTGCCGGATTGCGCTTGTTAATGACGCCAACATCAGGCTGCGGCTGTTAAACAGCATGCTTGTAACAACGGAAAAGGCAAAAGTGATAGAGATGATTCCTGCAATCCTGGAGAGTAAAATTGTTACACGCTAATTAAAAATTTAATTGATGGTCTATTCCCTGCATTCAAGCCAGCATGTGAGTTCTTCATTGGCAGGCATGCCATTTAACAGCAGCCGCTCGGGGCTTTTGCCGGCCTACCAGTTTGTCACCATTCTGCGGCCCTGTCATTACCCGGTAAAATCCTGCAATTATTCATCACGGCCTTCAGTGAATGTGATAAACGTTTCGGGTATGGGTATGCGCAAGTAATACCTAACCCGGCGAAAATAGCATGATCAAAAGAAATAAGGATAAGAAATAAAAAAGCTACCTGAATTAACAGATAGCCCTTTTATTGTTTCAGGGGGATATTGATTTGAAATATCCTGTATGATATCTTAACTGAACAGTCCGCCTTTTTTCAGTTCGCGGGTACCTTCACCGATTAGGAAACCATTCTGGTATATCTTGATCTTATAATTACCTTTTTGGAAATTTGATCCCGGGGCAAAAGTGAATGCCACGTTTTTAACTTTGGCTGTTTCCAGGTCTACGGGTAATTTGGCTGTATAGGATTTATCTCCTTCTTCCCGTGTTACGAATGTGTTTTCTGTGCTGTTGCTGATCGGCGTTCCGTCAGGTCCGAAAACAACTACATAAACATCTGTTGTACCGGGCTGTACAATCCTGTTTGCCACATCAAAACTTACAACAAGCTTATCTACACGTTTTGCAGTAGAAGATACTTTTTCACGACCGTTTTTCTTGATATTTACCGGTGTGATTGAAATATTTGATGCATTTAAAGTAGAAGCAACATCAACGGTTTTTTCAAGCTCTATTTTCCTGTTCGTTGTACTGGTAAGGTCCTGCGTTAATTTCTCCTTATCAGCCGTAAGGGCAATCTTATCCTGAGTTAGCAACTGGTTCTCCTGTGTTAACCTGGCTATATCCTGCTCCAGGCCGGCAATCTTATCATTTAATCCGGCGATGAGTGATTTAGCTTTGGCCAGTTCTTTTACTGTTGCATTTTTGTTATTCAGGATTTTTCTGATCTCTTCTTTGTCTTTGGCTATCTGGTTGTTTTTCTCTGCCAATTCGGTTTGTAAACCGGTTGTAACGGTTGCCATTGAGTCAAGCCTTGCCAGCGATGCGTCAAAACTTGATTGTACTGCGCTCTTTTCTTCTGTAATGGCAGCAATCCTTGTTTCTTTTTGCTGAATTTCTTTATTGCTGTTTGATTTGTCGTAAAACATATAGCCGCCTAAAGACACAAGCAATACCGATAATCCACCGATTATGATATTCTTCATTGGCTTGTTTTCTGTTTTCAAGGCCTGCGTTTCTGTGTTTGTTGCCAAAGGGCTGTTTGATGCGTTCATGATATAAGATTTAAAGATGCTAAAATATTGTTAGGGTAAATTTTTTCAATAATCTGATTTCAATTGTTGATTTGCCTGTCTAAATTCCAAAACCGTGCCATTATTTTTTAAAAGGGATAAAAATATGGGTCGTGACTGCTAAAGTGCCCGCCGGTATTGCATCTTAGCATACTGTAAACACGGTTAAATATTTTCATTTTTAAATTATTTTAACATAAACATTCATTTAGCTGCTTAAACCATACAATAAAAGGCTTGTCTGTTTTTCTGATAGTTGCGATGGAAGGGAAAGGATATTTTGCAACTATTTTATTTATTCATCAGTAAAAATCTTTATCATGAAAAATTATTTACTTATTTCCAGCCTTATTGTATTACTGGGAGCCTGCGGTACTGAAAAAAGCGAACCCCTGGTTTTA
>CALKVC010000018.1 GCA_937996595.1 uncultured Chitinophagaceae bacterium | reverse complement strand
TGGCGGTGTAGCTGTCATCTCCGTTACTTCCCATGCCGGCATAATGGCCAATGTTACGTAAGGTATTGCCCCTTATGATTGCATTGGAAGAAGAACCTGCATGTATTCCCCTGCTGTTGATATCGGTGAATGTACTGCCTGTCACTTTCAGGCTGTAAGAATTGGGGTAGCCGTAAATAGCGTTTACACCAATATAGCTGAAATCGCAGTTTTGAATTGTGATGCCGGTACGTGACGTAGTATTGATGCCGGTGCTGTTAAACCCGGTAAAATTGATATTGTCAAAAGTGATATAATCCTTGCTGTTCATGTTAACGGCCACATCAACCGTTGGTACAGACACATTTACGGGTGTACTGGTACTGTAAATAGCAATTTTTTTGGTGTTGGCATTATAGCACCATTCATTCTGCAGGGTGAGTGTTCTTACATCATTCTGAATGAAATACCCCCAGCCTGTTTGAATGGCATCACCGCCATTGGTGAAGTTTATGCTGTTCCCGCTGGCGGATGTAATAGTATATTTATCCATAATCCACCGGTATTTCCTTAACACCACCTGGGCTCCCGTCCAGTTGGTTGTTCCTGCATTCAGATTCGTGGCATCCGTAATGCTGTTTCCGTTGGTTCCGCCAATGGTCCAATAACCCGTTTTAGGCATCCTGCCCATAGCTGCGTTTGCACCATTTATAGAAATGATATTACAGGTGCTGAGGGTTGATGCACCGGCTGTGCTTTCCCATATATTGGGCGAAATATTTGTCCAGCCAGTTATGGATACAAATCCGGTAATTTCCGGTTTTACCCCGGTTCCGTAAGCGCCAAACTTAATTGGGTTGGCGGCGGTACCGCTTTTACCAATAGTTATACTTCCATAAAATATTTCTCCTCTTTTGAACAATATTGAATCACCGGCAACAAGTGTGCTGAAAATGGAATTCAGCTTGGTGATTGTTTTCCAGGGCGTGTTAGGATTTTGTGCCTGGGCAGATGTTCTTGAATCATCACCCGACACCGAGGAAAAGTAATAGTTGGTTGCATTTGCCATACCACACAAGCATAGCATTGCCGCGAGTAAAATGGTCTTCATTGGATTTGAATTTTAATTGTGGTGTTTCTTCGGTTTTTATAGTTTGTGGTCCGCCGTTTATACATCCCGGATTGTATCATGCAATGGCATACCAATCATGTAATGTATCAAGCAACAAACCACTGGATATTAATGGTTACCCGGAAAAAATCAAGTTTCCGGTGTTTGTTGTGTTACCGGCAAAAACAGGCACGGCGCTGAATGTGTAAGGGAAAAAGCTTGTTGGAAATGCAACTCGCTCGCTGAAATATATGCCTTAGGGGGGCATTGTTTGGCAGTTAGGGTTTTTCTTTGGTTTTTCATCAGCAGGTTTTTCTTGTTAGTTCAGTTTAAAAACAGTATTCCGACATCCTTTAACGCTCATTTCCCGGAATTATTCTATCAAAACAAGTATTATTATTTCTGACAGAGCATACATCGCCGGCAATGGCTGCTGTACCCCGGACACTGATTAAGAAACTGATTAAAAAATACCCTTGTGAAGATTGGTTTTACATAAGACAATTGTGGATCTTACAAGAGGTGAAATCAAAAAAACAAAAACCAAGCCATAAGCAACTGAATTTATATATTTTTTAAGAAATACAAATTCGTTTTTGCTGAAAATCAGATATTTATATTTAAACTCATTAACATCCTATTAACAAAATATTATTTTTTTTATTACCAAAATCTCATATTCACATTTTTTAATGTACGTATGTTTTACCCATATCCGTTTCAAAATACAGTTCGGCAGACAATAATTTTCCGTGAAAAATGTTTTATAACAGCGATTACTGTTTATACCTATTTCTGCAAAATAATTTTATAAGGTTACTGAAACCACATAAGCCATTCCAATATAGGAATGGCTTATAATTTTTTAAAGGCAGCCCGCCGGCTTTGATTAAGCAACCCTTTTGTTTTACTTTTACCCAATGCAGAAAAAATTGTTCCTGTTAGATGCTTATGCACTGATATTCCGTGCTTATTATGCCCTGATCCGTAATCCACGTATTACCAGCAAAGGCAGAAATACGAATGCCCAGTTCGGATTCACCAATACCATCATTGAATTACTGAATAACCAGAAACCCACGCATATGGCCGTATGTTTTGATACACATGCGCCAACGGAACGGCATACAGATTTTGCGGATTATAAAGCCAACCGGCAGGAAACCCCGGAAGATATCTTATCGGCCGTTCCCGATATAAAAAGGATCATTGAAGGCCTGAACATCCCCGTTATTGCTATTGACGGCTATGAGGCTGATGATGTGATTGGCGCCCTGGCCAAACAGGCTGAAAAAGCCGGTTATGAAGTGTATATGGTTACCCCCGACAAAGACTATGGCCAACTGGTATCAGAAAACATCAAGATTTACAAACCCGGTTACCAGGGAGGTAGTGTAGAAATTCTGGGACCCGAAGAAGTTTGCAGCAAATGGGGAATTAAAAAAGTAAGCCAGGTTATTGACATACTCGGCCTTATGGGCGATGCGGTAGATAACATACCTGGCATAAAAGGTATTGGTGAAAAAACAGCCGCAAAATTACTGGCTGAATATGAAACGCTTGAAAACATACTGGATAAAGCTGACCAGATAAAAGGATCAATTGGAGAAAAGATACGGAACGGAAAAGATGCAGCTGTAATGAGCAAAAAACTGGCAACCATCATTACGAATGTGCCTACAACATTTCACGAAGAAGATTTCCGGGTTAAAGACCCAAACAGGGATTTGCTGAAACAGGTTTTTGAAGAACTGGAATTCAGGACAATCGGAAAAAGGATCCTTGGTGAGGAAATTCAACAACCATCAGTTGCTAAACCGCCCATTTCTGAAAGCGCGCAGATGGACCTCTTTGGAAATGCTGCTGTTATGCCGGTTACCAATGATGATACAACAACAATCACCGGTACAGAACAACATGCTGCCATCAAAAACATTCACACTACTGCTCACCGTTATATGTTGGTTAACACTGCAGAAAGCATCCAGGAATTACTGAACGTATTGAACGGGCAGCAGGAAATTTCATTTGACACCGAAACAACAGGCATAGATGCCAATATAGCCGAACTGGTTGGATTGAGTTTTTCTGTAAAACCACATGAAGGATATTATGTGCCATGCCCTGCGGGTAAAGAAGAATGCAGCAGGCTTTTGAATAATTTCAGCGAATTGTTCAGTAACCCTGCCATAACCTGGATCGGGCAGAACATAAAATACGACCTGCTGATGCTTAAATGGTACGGGTTTGAATTACAAGGCAACTTGTTCGATACCATGCTGGCACACTATGTAATTGAACCGGAAGGCAAACGCAATATGGACCTCCTGAGTGCGAAATACCTTGGCTATGAAACGGTTCATATAGAAGAGCTGATAGGCAAAAAAGGAAAAGGGCAGGGAAACATGCGGGATGTGGAGCTTGACAAGATAACAGATTACGCAGCCGAAGACGCAGACGTTACGTTACAGTTAAAACATGCCTTTCTGCCCCAACTGAAATCAAAATCAGTGGAAAAAGTATTTTACGAAGTGGAAAACCCGCTCGTAAAAGTGCTTACGTCCATGGAATATGCAGGCATCCGGATTGATGTTGATTTCCTGCAGCAATATTCCAAAGAACTGGAAAAGGAAGCCAAAACAGCTGAAGAGAGCGTTTATGCGCAAGCGGGAGTTCGCTTTAACCTGTCATCCCCGAAACAATTAGGCGAGGTTTTATTTGAAAAGATGAAACTGGATGAAAAAGCCAAAAAAACCAAGACCGGTCAGTATGCTACCGGGGAAGATGTGCTGGCTAAACTGGCAGGGCAGCACCAGATCTGCAACGACATCCTTACCTACCGGGAACTCACCAAGCTGAAGTCTACCTATGTAGACGCCCTTCCGCTGATGATAAACCCTAAAACAGGAAGGGTGCATACGAGTTACGCCCAGGCTGTAGCAGTAACGGGAAGGCTTAGCAGCAATAACCCAAACCTGCAGAACATACCAATACGGACAGACAAGGGAAAAGAGATACGCAAAGCTTTTATTCCTGCCGACGATAACCACCTGCTGCTATCAGCCGATTATTCTCAAATAGAATTACGCATTGTGGCTGCCATCAGCCATGACGAAAACATGTGTGAAGCATTCCGCACAGGTAAAGATATACATACCGCCACGGCAGCAAAAGTATTCAACGTTGATGAAGCATCAGTAACAAAGGAAATGCGCTATAAGGCCAAGAGCGTTAATTTCGGTATCATTTACGGGCAGGGCGCTTTCGGGCTCGCAGAAAATCTCGGCATTTCAAGGAGCGAGGCAAAAGAGATCATTGACAATTACAAAAAGCAATTCCCGAATATCCAGCGGTATATGGACGATACCATCAATTTTGCAAAAGAGAACGGATATGTACAAACGCTGATGGGCCGCAAACGCTGGCTAAGCGATATCAATTCATCCAATTTTACCGTGCGTGGGTTTGCTGAACGGAACGCCATCAATTCCCCCATTCAGGGAACGGCCGCCGACATGATCAAACTGGCCATGATAAGGATCCAGCATGAATTTGAAAAGAACCAGTTCAAATCAAAAATGCTCCTGCAGGTTCATGATGAACTGGTGTTTGATGTGCTGAAACCTGAACTGGAAAAAGTTAAACCGGTGATTCTTGATTGCATGCAGCATGCGCTTGCGTTGCCCAACAATGTACCTACCGATGCTGAAATTGGATCAGGGACAAACTGGCTTGAAGCACATTGATACGCTGTGTGATCATTTCCGGATATTTGCAACATGAAAAAAACACTGTATTACTGTTATGATGCTTATTGCGGATGGTGCTATGCGTTCAGTCCTGTTTTGAAAAGAATTACAGAAACATACAATGATAGCCTTGATGTTGAAGTACTGAGCGGCGGAATGATCATTGGCGAACAGGTTATGCCGATCAATAAAGTGGCTCCTTATATACAGACCGCCTATAAACGGGTAGAAGAACTATCCGGCATCCAATTCGGAAAAGATTACCTCTGGCATATACAAAACCCTGAACTAAGCGACTGGCAGATGAATTCAGAAAAACCAGCCATCGCTCTCTGTATCTTCAAAGAATATTACCCGCAGCGGCAACTGGAATTTGCTTCAGACCTCCAGTATGCATTACATTATGAAGGCAGGGACCTGGATGATGATGAAGCCTATCGCCACCTGCTTGAGAAATACAGCATTCAGCCTGAAGTGTTCTATGATAAACTGAAAACGGAGTCCTATAAGGAAATGGCTTATTATGAATTCGCTCTTTGCAAACAATTGCAGGTTACCGGCTTTCCGGCGCTGTTGCTGCAAATGAATCAATCTAAATTTTACCTCCTGGCAAAAGGATTTACCGACTTTGAAACACTGGCGGAAAGGCTTGAGAATGCGCTTAATGAACCACTCACATAAATTAAGCCGGTACTGCTTGTTCGAAACAAAAATAATTGTAATTTGTTTTAAAAATTTACAATTATGAAAAAGATAACTTTAACGATCTGTTCGCTGTCAGTGATTCTTTTTTCCTGCAATAGCAACACAGAAAAAACAGAGGCCCCTAAGGCAGATACATCAGCAACAACTTCTCAAACTACAGCCTCAACAGAAACAGCTCCGGCTGCCATGCCCGATTCGGCTGCCATGATGAAAGCCTGGCAGGATTTTATGACCCCCGGCGATAACCATAAATGGCTTGAAAAATCTAACGGCACCTGGGAAGGTGAAGTTAGCCAGTGGATGGACCCAGCTGCTCCTCCAACCAAAGCAAAAGCTGTTAATGTACAATCAAGTGCATTAGGCGGCAGGTATACCATCAGCAAGTTCACCACTACCATGATGGGTCAACCCATGGAAGGAATGGGCACCATGGCCTATGATAATGCAAAAAAAATGTTCGTCAGCACCTGGATCGATAACATGGGCACAGGTATCGTACATATGTCCGGAACACTTGATGCAAATACCAATACATTGAATTTAAAAGGCCATCAGTCTGACCCTATGACCGGCAAAGACAGTGAAATGAGGGAAGAATTCAAAATGATTGATGACAATACCTATTCGATGGCGCTTTATGGGGCAGGCATGGACGGAAAAGAGATGAAATTCATGGAAGGTACTTTTAAAAAGAAAAAGTAATTTTAAGAAAGTTATTTTTCAATGCCTCTTTCTAAACTGAGGCATTTTTTTTACAGTTAATATTTTTTTAACCATGCATACCGGAAAACATTATTCATTTAAAGAAGTGATCGTTTGGACAAGGCGTGACATTTACTTTCATATTGCCGTTGCGGCTATCCCTACCAGTTGTTACATACTGCTTGATTGGAAATGGCTGGCCATTCCCTGGTTACCCGTTGCATTGCTTGGTACAGCAGTAGCTTTCATTGTAGGCTTTAAGAATAATGCCAGCTACGACAGGATGTGGGAAGCAAGGCGCATATGGGGCACTATTGTAAATGCCAGCAGGGGCTGGGGTATCATGGTTAAGGATTACGTTACTTCAACGCATGCCAAAGGAGATATCAGTGATGCTGAGATAACAAAAATCCGGCAACAGTTAATTTACCGGCATTTTGCATGGCTTACTGCACTCAGGTTCCAGTTAAGGGAAGCAAGAACCTGGGAGGCGATTTACAAGAAACACAACGCCGAGTATAAAAATAAATACTTCATAGTGGATGAACACATGAACAATATATCTGATGCCATCAAACAATATATGGACGGTAATGAGTTTGAACAAGTAATAAGCAAGACAAATAAAGCAGCGCAGATACTGGCTTTGCAATCGGCACAATTAAAAGACCTGCTGGACAAAGGCCTGATAGAAGATTTCCGCCATATGGAACTGGAAAAGATGCTGCTCGAATTTTACAACCAGCAGGGTGCCAGTGAACGGATAAAAAATTTCCCTTATCCAAGGCAGTATGCAACATTGAACAAATGGTTCATTTCTATTTTCTCTGTTCTTACACCACTTGCCATGCTCCAGGAATTTGAAAAACTGGGCGGGAACCTGGTTTGGCTGAGTATTCCGTTCAGCGCCCTGGCCTGCTGGGTGTTCACCACCATGGAAAAAATTGGCGAAAGCAGTGAAAGCCCTTTTGAAGGCAGCGCCAATGATGTTCCAATCACCTCTATGGCCCGCGGAATAGAAATAGACTTACGGGAAATGTTCGGGGAAACAACAATTCCTCCGGCATTAAAACCTCAAAACAACATCTTAACTTAACATCGTTTATGAACAACATTGAAAAAATATTTGCCAATAATAAGTTATGGGTTGCTGAAAAATTAGCAGTTGACCCGCAGTATTTTGAAAAATTATCAGCAGGCCAAAAACCAGAATTCCTGTATATCGGTTGCAGCGACAGCCGGGTTACTGCTGAAGACCTGATGGGTGTTCAGCCGGGAGAAGTTTTCATACACCGTAACATTGCCAATATGGTCATCAGCATTGACCTGAATGTGATGAGTGTATTGAATTATGCGGTTAGGCACCTGAAAGTAAACCATATTATCGTTTGCGGGCATTATGCCTGCGGTGGTGTAAAAGCAGCCATGCAAAGCGCCGACCTGGGGTTACTGAATCCCTGGCTTAGGAACATACGGGATGTATACCGCCTGCATAAAGATGAACTGAATGCCATAAAAGATGAAGAAAAGAGATACAACCGGCTGATTGAATTGAATGTGCAGGAACAATGTGTTAACCTGATCAAGACTGCAGCCGTTCAACAGGCATATAAAGAACGGAATTTACAGGTGCATGGATGGGTGTTCGACATCCATACCGGAAAGCTCATCGACCTGAATATCGATTTCAGGAAGATACTTACCGAAATCATGGAGATTTATAAACTAATCTGACCCAGGCTGTCGGTACTTATTTACAGCTTCCAACGGCAATAACGTAAGGGTATACTTTTGCCAGCATGATCTTTTTCTTTACTGCCGGATCTTCCATCATTAACCGAAAAGCCTCATTATCATCCTTGGCATAAAAGATAACCAGCCCCATCATGGCGGGATTATTTGACTCAAGCTGGGTGCGGCCTGCCATCATTATCCTGCCCTCCTGCTGCATCCTGACCAGCCGCTGAAAATGTTCACCTACGATCCCCTGTTCCGACTTTCCCCAGTTTGCATCATTTTTATAGGTACCCGTTAACGTTAGTACGCCAAGGTATGTTTTCAGTTGCACACGGGAACTGTCCTGCGCATGAACCTGGATGGAAAAACATATGGCCAGAAAAGGGAAAAATGCTTCATTTTTTGCTTTTGAAATTCTTTTCATACATATTGATCCAATCATCCACCGTCATTTTTGACGCCAGTTCACCGATGAGTTTTACAGGAATGTTCCCAGGTTTCTTGAACCGGATGCAGCTTTTTCCCATATCCAGTTTGCCCGGCACTTCTTTGGCATACGCATCTGTAAACCATTTCATCAGTTTGGGATCTGCGTATATGCCCATGTGATAGACCGCAATAAAATTTTTCTGTGAAGCCAGCCCCATGAACGGCAAAGGCAGTTTTGGGTCGCAATGATAACCGGCCGGGTATATTGAATGCGGAACAGAATAACCCATCATTCCATACCCCATGCCTTCCTTAAAACCTTTTGGCAGGTTTTTCCTGATTTCTTTACGCAGTTTGGTAATCGCTTCCTGCCTGTCTTTAGGCAATTCGCTGATGTATTCATCTACCGTACTTGCTTTGGATTGCATAGCTGAAATTTTTGTATTTCAATTTACATTTTTCTGTTAACAATCCCCATCATTTACGGGTATAATTAAAGTCCATTTTCTTTCCCGGGTTGTCCGGCCCGCCATCAATAAAAGCATGTACCGAATCCTTATTAACTAATACATAAGTTATTCTTTTAGGGAAATCATGGCCGGGGTTTTCTGCAACAAATCCTGTACTGGTAAAACTGGTAAGTTTGAAGGATACCGGTTTCTCATCATTTTGCCCGGCGGTAACAGGTATATAATAATATTCATGATTCCTGTAAACCAACTGGATATCTTCAAACGGCCTTACTTCGCCATTGGCTTTTATCATCTTGCTCTCGCCTTCATACGTGCTGTCATTTTTCATTTTCCAGGATTCTGTGATGGTTCCTTTTCCCGTATACATGGCCCATTCACCCAGCATCCAGGTAAATGGTTCCATCTTATTATTCAAATACGAATGATTTTGAAACCCGGTAAGTGCAAATACAACCAGGCTAAGTATCATTTTTTTCATTTATGAATGTTTAATTTTTTAACCATACAATAGCTGCCTGTATAGCCTTGTCGCTTTCGGGCGTTTTACCTGTTTCAAATTCAACCTGTTCATCAGCAGGCACATTTTTACTGTACATGATTCCGTTCCTGTCGCAATATACACCCGACGAAATACTCATGATCAGTTCGTTTCCGATTATTACCCAGTTGGTATTAGTGGTTAATCCGCCTGTTTCTTCTCCGAAAAACCGGGTGTTACGCCTACCCTTAAACGCAGTAGCCACAAATTCACCGGAACTTACGGTATAGCGGGATATCAAAACCGCCACTTTTCCCGGGGTTTCTATCACAGGTTCATCAGCCATCTGAATATCCATATAGCTGTCCCAGAAAAAATTTCCATTCCTTACTGTCCATTTAGCCAGTGTGTCATTTGTTGTATTTGAAAGGTAACCAACAAAACCATTCCCCAATACCGGTGCAATGCCTGCCATCATCGGGTTCATGTTACCGCCACCGTTATACCGCAGGTCGATGATCCATTTATCAACCCCTTTTCCATGCAGTTCCCGGATGGCATTCCTGATATTAGCCGCTTCCTGTTGCTTGTCTGCATTGGGAGCAATGCCTGTAATCTTCAAATAGCCTGTATTTTTTTCCAACAAAGCATAAGAAAACCGTAAATCCCTGTCATTGATGATTTTCAGGATGTCTGCGCTTCTGGGCCTTTTGTCTTCACTGTTTTTGTTGTAATAATCCCAGTTGGTGAATGTGGCGATGCGGGCATAATCTGACGACCTTATGAAACTTCCATGTGCATCATTCATGCAGTTTAAAATATATTCGAATACAGGCTTCAGGTCCTTTATATTCTTTGCAGTTGCCGCTTTTTGCTTCACTTCTTCAGCAAGCTTTTCCCAGTTCACGTTTTCCGTATGCAGGTACGATATTTTTGCATAATGCAATACCGTATCCAACACTGTTTTAACCTGCGGATCAATCACCTGTGCATGCACCGTGAAATTGATAACCATCATAATAGTGAATAAAACTGTTCTCATTGCGCCCGGTATAATTTATGATTGCAGCCTGTATCCGTTACCGTTTCTTTCCAGGTACTCATTCCCCCGCTCATATTGGTCACTTTTTTAAACCCATGCCGGGTAAGCATATAACTGGCCCTTGGGCTCCGGTGGCTGTGGGAACAATATACAACTATATCTTTTTCCCTGAATTTTTCCAGTTCCTTTATCCGCGATTCCAGTTCCTGTACCGGAATGTTTACTGCATTCCTGATTGCCCCGAACTTATCCGGTGCAGTGCCATTGAATTCTGCTGCTGTCCTTACATCCAGGAATAAGGTTCGCTCTTCATCCAATGAACACATGTCAGCGGGCAATATATCTGTATGAATAATGGTTGAAGCCGGAACCAGTTCCATCTGGCAATGGTTGCAGGTTCCGGGGCCCGGATGCAATATTGTATCGCAAGCAAGCCCACAGGGAAAACAACGGTAATTTTCCGGAGCATCGGCCACAGGCTGTTCGCTGTTTGAAGCTTTTCCGGCACAGGATGCCATAAAACAACAACCTATCATGATAACAGATAGGAATTCCAGGTAACATTTCATGATTTTTGATTTATCCCTAACGTATTGAGCAATAAAATACTTTTTAATTTATAAGAATGTTTCAATAACTGTTTAAGAATTCAGCACTAAGAGTAGAATTACTTAAGTTGATGCTACCGAAGAACTGAAGCTGATTAAAGCT
>CALKVC010000017.1 GCA_937996595.1 uncultured Chitinophagaceae bacterium | reverse complement strand
TGTTTCAATCAGCACGGCTGTCTGGATGGTCATGTGCAGGCAACCTGCAATGCGTGCGCCTTTTAAAGGCTGGCTTGCGCCGTATTCAGCCCTAAGGCTCATCAGGCCTGGCATTTCTGCTTCGGCGAGCATGATTTCTTTGCGGCCCCATGCTGCAAGGCTCATATCCTTCACCTTGTAAGCAAGGTTGAAATCGATTCCTTTTCCGGTAATTGTTGACATATAGAATAATTTAGGATGCAAATCTAATTATTATAGTGTAAAATTCTATGTAAATTAATATATTTGGGATAAAATGTTATTAAATGTATATATTGTAGGATAAATGTATAGTTTGATATGAAAAAAGCCCATCAAAAAGAACAAACAGCTACTTCATCCGTTCAGCTGGATAAAAGCGACCTGGCCATTTTGAAATTGTTACAGGAAAATGCCCGCATTACCGTGAAGGAAATTTCGGAGAAAGTGCACCTGAGCACCACGCCGGTACATGAGCGGATTAAGCGCCTGGAACAGAACGGCGTTATCAGGCAATACGCCACACTGGTTGACCATGCCAAAGTAAAGAAAGGGCTGATGGTAATCTGTTATGTGTCGCTGAAAGAACATAATAAGAATGCCGGTTTAAAATTCATTAAGGCAATCAACCAGTTGAACGAAGTGATAGAGTGTTATAATATTTCGGGGGAGTTTGATTTTATGCTGAAAGTGGTGGAGGAGAATATGGACAGCTATTATGATTTTCATGTAAACCGCCTGAGCCAGATTGAGAACATGGGCAATGTGCAAAGTGTGTTTGTGATGGGGGTTATTAAGCAAACGCACCAGTTGGTTTGGTAGGTGGGAATATAGTTGTGATGTATGATTTGTGATGTATGATTTGTGATGTATGATTTGTGATGTATGATTTATGATGTATGATTTGAGATCTGAGATTTTTGGATTTGAGATTTTTAGATTGATAGTTGCATCACGAAATCATTCATAAAATACCCTTCTCCGATATCGATGTCTTCTTCCCGGGAAACGGTGAATCCGAGTTTTGTATAGAAATGCAGGGCAGGGTTATAGCGGTTTACGTTCAATTCCAGTAGGGTGGCACCTTCAGTGCTGATGGTTTCAATTATATAATTAAGGAGAAACCTGCCTGTTCCTTTCTTCTGCAACCCGGGCAATACATATAGTTTATGTAAACGGAATACTCCGGGAATGCCTGCTGTTTTTTGTGAGAAAGATGCAAAACCAACCGCTGTATCATCATCATAAGCAATGATAAACCGATGGCCCGATTGTAATTGTTTTTCCAGAGCATCGATGCTGTAAAATAGATGCAGCATGTACTGAAGTTGGGATGGCTTCAGTATGTTTTCATATGCTGCAGGCCATATGGCGTATGCCATTTCCTTAATTTCAGGAAGGTTGTTGATGCCTGCTAATCTGATCTGTAGTGCGGTCATTTTACCAGTATCCTGATATTGGGGGCATACATCACCCTGCCCAGGTTGTCTTTAACTATTATGTCGAAAAAAAACAGTTCTTCACCGCTGGTAACCCTTTCCCTGATTGTTTTTATCCATAGTTCGGGTAATGGGCTGGCAGTGAACCTGTCGGCGGAAATACTGGTAGTGGGGCTTACTTTTCCTGTTTTTTCATCTTCTGTAACCGCTTTCCGTTTGTACATGAATTGATAGGAAGTAACCTTGTAATCCATTTTTTTGTCATCCGTAATTTTCAATGGCAGCGCAATGATACGTTCTGCTTCAGCCACAGTGATGGAAGATGAATCTTTAAATGAACCAAGGCTGCTGTATAACCTGGGCGGTTTAAATTTGGGGGTGTTTGTTTGTCCGTTTGCCGGTTTTTGGGAAAACCCTGTAAAGGATAGCAGGCAGGCTGTTACAGCAAACAGGGTTATTTTATTTATCATACGCATATAGTAACATTCAGTTATTTGGCGAATCTACTAAAGATAACAGAAGTAAATACTGATTTAACTTTTAATATGCATGAATGCCTGGTTACTTTTCACAAAACCAGGTTGCCTTTTGTTTCCGGTTGCACAATAATTAAGTTACAATGCTGACAGGCTTTCTTCAATCACCCTGATTTTTGTTTCAGCATCCGCTTTTTTCTTTTGTTCCAGTGCCAGTACTTCCGGTTTAGCATGCTGTACAAATTTTTCATTACCGAGTTTCTTTTCTACTGATAGCAGGAAACCTTTCAGGTGGTCAAGTTCTTTCTGCAAATCTGCTTTCTGTTGCCCGGTATTCAGTGGTTGTGCTGTTTTCAGGTAACATTTATCTTTTCCTATTACACAGGATATGGTTCCGGGTACCACCTCGTGGGTAAAGGTAACAACGGATGCATTCACCTGCTTTGCAAGCAGTGTTTCCATGCCGTTATATAATTCCTTGTCATTGGTATCAATAAATAATTCAACCGTTTCTTTTGGTTTAACCTGTTGTTTGTTCCTTACATCACGTAAGCCGGATATGAGTTCTTTTAATAAGGAGCCTTTTTGTAAGATCAGCCGGTTTGTTTTTTCAGGGGCGGTGTTTTGCCTTATGCATAAGTCATCGTTCCTTTTTTCAAGCAGGTGATAAATTTCTTCTGTAACAAAAGGCATGAAAGGATGCAATAGCTGAACCAGTTCGGTAAAAAAAACGGTTGTACGCTTATAGTCTTCCTGGTTGATGGGCTGATCAAAACCTGGTTTAACCCATTCGAGGTACCAACTGCAGAAATCATCCCAAATAAGCGAATAGATTGTTTTCAGTGCTTCACTCAGCCTGAACTGTTTCATCAGTGCGTTCACTTCTGTTTTTGCTTCATCCAGCCGCTGGCTGAACCATTCGATGGCAAACCTGTTTCCCTGTTGTGTTTCGCCGCTAACCTGCCTGCCTTCCCACATCTTCACGAGCTTCAGGGCATTCCATAGCTTGTTGTTAAAATTCCGACCCTGTTCAAGCGAACTTTCATCAAAAAGCAGGTCGTTGCCCGCCGGTGAGGCAATCATAATTCCGAAGCGTACGGCATCAGCGCCGTATTTATCAATCAATTCAAGCAGATCGGGAGAGTTGCCCAGGCTTTTACTCATTTTCCTGCCCAGTTTATCGCGAACGATACCTGTAAAATACACATCATTAAAAGGTTTGGCACCCATATATGTTTCCCCTGCCATGATCATGCGGGCCACCCAGAAAAATATGATTTCAGGTGCGGTTACGAGTGTGTTGGTAGGGTAGTAGTATTTCACTTCATCATTACCCGGATTAGAAAATCCTTTAAACACTTCAAAGGGCCAAAGCCACGAAGAGAACCAGGTATCCAGGCAGTCTTCATCCTGTTTGAGTTTTGCAGCCGGTTCTCCGTAATTTTCATAATATTTTTCATTGGCTTCCGCTTCATTCATAGCAACCACGAACCTGCCATTGTTGTCGTACCAGGCCGGTATGCGGTGCCCCCACCAGAGTTGCCTGCTGATACACCAGTCTTTTATATTTTCCATCCAGTGCCGGTACAGGTTTTTGAATTTTGCCGGGTGGAATATGATATCATCCTGCATAACGGCATCCAGTGCCGGTTTGCTTATTTCCTTCATGCTTACCCACCACTGGAGGCTTAAGCGGGGTTCTACCACTGCGTCTGTGCGTTCACTATAGCCTACTTCGCTGGTATAGTCTTCTGTTTTTACCAGTATGCCTTTTTCCTGCAGTTCGGCTGCAATTTTTTTCCTGGCTTCAAATCGGTCAAGCCCAATGTATATCTGCGCATCATTGTTTAAAGTACCGTCGTCATTGAAAATATCAATCACTTCCAGTTTATGTTTTTGTCCAAGCTGGTTGTCGTTCATATCGTGCGCCGGAGTAACTTTCAGGGCGCCGGTTCCAAAGTCCATAGTAACATATTCATCGGTGATGATGGGGATGCGCCTGTTGATAAGCGGTACCAAAGCGAATTTGCCGTGCAGGTGCCTGTAACGTTCATCATCGGGATGCACACAGATTGCGGTATCGCCCATGATGGTTTCGGGCCTTACGGTTGCAATCACAATATATTCATCGCTTCCTTCAACCTGGTATTGCAAATGATAGAGTTTCTGGTTTGTCTGTTTCCTGATCACCTCTTCATCACTGAGTGCGGTAAGTGCTTTTACATCCCAGTTAATCATGCGCTTGCCCCTGTATATCCAGCCCCGGTTGTATAAGTCATTGAATACTTTTATCACAGACTGGTAGTAATCATCATCCATGGTAAAGGAAGTACGGTGCCAGTCGAGGCTGCAGCCCAGTTTCTTCAGTTGCTGCAAGATGATGCCTCCGTATTTTTCTTTCCATTCCCAGGAGTATGTTAAAAATTCTTCGCGGCTTAATGATGATTTGCTGATGCCTCTTTCCCGGAGCATGGCAACTACTTTTGCCTCTGTGGCAATGGAAGCGTGATCGGTTCCGGGAACCCAGCATGCGTTTTTGCCTTCCATCCTGGCTTTGCGAATCAATATATCCTGTATAGTATTATTGAGGCAATGGCCCATGTGCAGCACGCCGGTTACGTTTGGAGGCGGGATCACAATGGTATAAGCTTCCCTGTCATCGGGCTTGCTGTAAAAGTAACCTTTCTCCATCCAGTGGCTATACCATTTGTCGTCTATTGATGCCGGCTCAAAATTCTTACTCAGTTCCATGTAAACAGTTCATTTTTTTAAAGTGAGCAAAAATACAAAAAGCAGTTTGTAAACAGGCTGGCAATATAGCTTGCAGCTTTTCCGGTTATAATTATTGGCAAGGGTTGAAAATAATCTCTTTTTTAAAAAAAAGGGCTGCAAACTAAAATAATTAGTAAATTGCCTGTTGCAACAGCAAACTGGCAATACAATTTGTACGCGATAGTTGACATAGAAACCACTGGCGGGCATGCTGCAGCCCATGCAATTACAGAAATCGCCGTGTTTATACATGACGGGCAAAAAGTTATCCGCCAATTTCATTCCCTGGTAAACCCGCAACAGAAGATACCATTATATATCACTTCACTTACGGGTATCAGTGATGAGATGGTTGCTAATGCCCCGGTATTTGAAGAAATAGCGGCTGATATCTTTGACATGCTGAGCGGGCAGGTATTTGTAGCGCACAATGTGAATTTTGATTATTCATTTGTAAAGCACCAGTTGAAACACTGCGGGTATAACCTGGAAGTGAGAAAACTGTGTACCGTAAGGCTGGGCAGAAAAGTCTTTCCGGGATTACCTTCCTATAGCCTGGGAAATTTATGCCGCAGTTTGCAGATAAATATTTCTAACAGGCACCGGGCTGCCGGTGATGCAGAAGCAACCGTGGAATTGCTGGAAATGATGATAGAACAAGGAGCTTCGGTGCATATTGATGAAATGCTGAAAAAGTCATCTGCTGAACAATGGCTTCCCCTGCACCTGGAAAAGAAGGATGTACAGCAGTTGCCGGCAAAACCGGGTGTTTATTATTTCCACAATGCAAAGGGTAAGATAATTTATGTTGGCAAGGCTGTAAACATAAAGAAAAGGGTTAGCAGCCATTTTACACATAATGGTGCAGCCGGTAAAAGGCAGCATTTTTTAAGGCTGGTGCATAAGGTTACTTATACAGTTTGTGCCAATGAACTGCAGGCACTTGTACTGGAAAGTACGGAAATCAGAAGGTTATGGCCGAGGTACAACGACAGCCAGAAGCAACCGGTACAACAATACGGACTCTATAGTTATGAAGACAACCGCGGGTATTTGAGGATTGCCATTGATAAGAAAAAAAAGAATTACCCGGCATTATATCATTTTAACCTGTTACATGAAGGGTTGGTATTGCTTAAGAACTTGATAGAAGAATATGATCTTGACAGCAAACTCTGCCACCTGGATAAGACACCGTTAACTGAAAAGGAAATCCGGTTTCTTGATCCGCCAACCAGGTACAATCGGAAAGTGATGCGAGCACTGGAGGCCCTTAAAAATCAATTGCCCACATTTGCAGTGGTTGAAGAAGGGCTTACCAATAGTCAAAAGCTGTACCTGCTTATAGAGAATGGAAGCTTTTGGGGTATGGGCTACCTGGAAGAAACTGAAAATATTGAAAAAATAAACGAGCTGAAAGAAAAATTAACACCCTATGCTGATAATGATTTCATCAGGAACAGCATATATGCTTATGTTTCAGACAATCCTCAAAAAAAGGTTGAGTTTGAACGTGATTAAACTTAACTATTACGGAAAATCATTGACGGAATAAATATCAGGCAAGTTCTTCAATGGTTGCGCCAATCTTTCTTTCCGTGATGGCATCGCATTGCGGTTTTAGAATATCAAAGCTGCCGTTCTTAACAGCATATTTACCTTTTGTATGTATCAGGAAGGCACATTGTTCAGCCTGTTCTCTGCTGTGTTTGCATATTTCCATGAGTGTTTCAATTACCCATTCGAAAGTATTCACGTCATCATTCCATACAATCAATGAAAAATGAGGTGCGGTAACTGTAAGCAGGTCAGAAGTTTCTTCAGGTGCTATGCCTGGTTGATATGTATAGTTTGCATTCATTGGTTATAAAGCAAAGCTAAAAAAAATTGATAAACAAACGGCTAGGTGAAAGGGAAATTGTTTCCCAGGCCGGTCAATTGAATCTAAATACTAAAAGATAAAGGGATCATGGCTGATCCCTTTATAAAAAATATGCGTTTACTATTATTATAAATCATCATCTTTCAGGGGTTTCCTGAATTTATTATCAAGCGACATATAACCGCCTCCTTCAACAAAGAATACGATAACCAGAACAAGCATCAGGAAAGAGAAGGGGAGTTCAGATTGCGCACCTTTTTCTGTTTCAAACATATTGACAAAAACGATGGCTCCCAGGATAATGGGTATTTGAACAAGCGACATAAGCCGGGTAAACAAGCCAAGGAAAATGAGAATGCCACCAATGATATGCACCCAGGGAAGAATGGCGATAAATCCTGTGAAATTCTTAAGTGTACTTGATTGAGCAAAATAAGTGTCCAGTTGATCTTTATGTTGAAGGAAGTCGATGCCTTTATAAACAAGGCAGATACCCAGTACCAAACGCAGAATTACTACCCATTTAGGAACATTTTTTCCTGAAATTGATCTTTGATGTAGAAAACTCATAATGTATAGTTTTGGTGATGAGCTATTAAATTACAATTTTTTTATGTTTAATACAAATAAATAGGCTGTTATTAATACACGCTTCATTGTTGACAATCAATGAGAAGTGGGCTGATAAAAAAAGGGGGTAATAATTTTGTAGATATAAATTAAGCCCTATCTTTGCCTTCCCAAAAAACAGGATATATACATTTTGGTCATAAACCTGTTGTTACCGTTTGTTTTTTGGAATGTGTTAATTAAAGGGAGTTTAGCTCAGTTGGTTTAGAGCATCTGCCTTACAAGCAGAGGGTCGGCGGTTCGACCCCGTCAACTCCCACTTAAAAATCAAGCAGTTATGAAGGTTTCATAGCTGCTTTTTTGTTTTTGTGACCTCGTATGTGACCTTAAAAAAATGGTAGATTTTACCTGAAAAAAACAGCATTAAATAAAGGCAAAGAAGGGAAAGTATTTGCTTGCGGTTTGAATGTAGATAGCCTATACCGTTACATCAATAAAATAGATGCAACTATCGTAACTGTTTTGTAACACTTTCTTGTTGCAACCCCGTGAACTGGCAGAACTCATCAACGGTAACAAGATGATGCTGCTGTTTTTTTAAATGCTCTTTAATCTTCTTAATGAGGTTACGACCATACCTTTCGCTTCTTCCAGTTACAATTTGAATGTCTTTAGGATAAATACATAAACGTTCCATCTTCTCTATTTGAATTAATACACTATCTATACTTGAGCCATACTTGAGGTATGGCGAAGCCATACAAAAATACTGAATGTAATGACAGGAATAATAAGCTGATAATGGAAAAATCGGCACAGATGACCACCTGTTGAATTGCTTTTGCACTATGGGTAATAACGTGAAATAGTTTTGTTGCATGAAGCTAAAAGTTTCCCTTCTTTCATTGGCTTTTATGATGTGTTTTTTAACACAGAACAAAGCCCAACAAACCGCAAGGGTTGTTAAAGTAAAAGATGGAGATACTTATGTTTTTAAAACTGGCAGCAGGTCTTTTACAGTTAGGCTAAACAAAATTGATGCACCTGAATTGAAGCAAAGTGGTGGTTTCAAATCTTATCAGTTTGTAAGTGGTTTAATCATAGGCAAGTTGATTGCCTATGACAGTACAGGAAAAGATTTGTATGGTAGAGTATTGGTGAATGTAAAGCTGGAAGGTAAACGTTTGGATAGCCTTATTATACGCAATGGCTGGGCATGGCATTATGTGAATTATGATAATGAGGTAATGCTTGAAAATGCAATGCAGGAAGCTATTACAGACCGTTTAGGGCTGTGGGCTTGTGGTACTCCTAAAGTTTGTCCACCGTGGTTATGGCGAAGCTATAATACACGAAATAAGACGAGGTACTGCAAAGGATGTAACATTTAATTATTAACTCAATAAATTCTAAAATTATGGCACGTTTAAATGGTATTTTAAAAATTGAAGGTACACTTCAAGACATGACGTTTTACAAAACACAAGATGGCAATCTTGTGAAAACAAAAAGCGGCGTAAGCGGCGACAGAATTGCAAACGACCCGGCGTTTATTCGTACAAGAGAAAACGGAACGGAGTTCGGAGCTTCTGCGACCGCAGGAAAGCTATTAAGAGACACAATACGTGTAATGGTAGCTACTGCATCAGACAACCGTATTACTTCCCGTCTTACACAAGTAATGACACAAATTAAAAACCTTGACACAACCAGTGTAAGGGGTGAAAGGTCTGTTGATGTTGGTATCGCAACAACTGAAGGGAAAGCATTGTTAAAGAATTTCAACTTTAATGATAAGGCAATTTTAGGTGCAATACTGTACAAGCCTTATACCGTAACAACTGCAACTGGTGTTATTGACATAGCTAACCTTGTTCCAATGAATGATATTGCTGCACCATCAGGCACTACACATGTAAGCATAAAAGGTGCGTTTGCAATTGTAGATTTTGACTTAGGAACAAGTGATGTAAGTTATACCAATGTTGAAAATTTACCTGTTGATAACACTTCAACAAATGTAACCTTAACACCTTCGGCTGTTCCAACTGGTACTGGTACAAAATTGTATTTGCTTCAAATAGAATTTTTCCAAGAAGTAAATGCTGTTCAATATCCTCTCAATAATGGAGCATACAATGCTCTTGCAATTGTTGAGGTTGTTTAAGATTTTCTGAATTGTTCTTTATTAAAGCCGTTCCATTCCTGGAAGGGCTTTTTTATTTCATGCAAAGCCCCTAAAAGGGCAATGCAGATAACCAACGGCGACCTGATGGCGAACAATGAAGATACCAGCCAGATGAACCAATACAGAAAACACGAGACCCACGATAGCGATAGTAAACTGGACGCCTGCCAAGATGCTTGCCGAAAACCCAAGAAGGTAAAGAAGGAACTGCACCCAAAGAAAGGCTGAAAGGACAAACTGCCAAACGGCGACTGGTGATGATACGAAGCTGCTTTTGCATAATGGTGATTTTTTATAAGGTTAATTTAAAGATGGAAGATGCTAAGGTAAAGGACGTTGGATTAAAGTTGATGGCAGTTATTATGAGGGAGATTTTAAAAATGATTTTAAATTTTGTATAGCAACAAATGCAAATTCAAATGCTG
>CALKVC010000016.1 GCA_937996595.1 uncultured Chitinophagaceae bacterium | reverse complement strand
ATCGATTGCGGGGGCCTTTTTTGGGTACCTTTTTGGGCAAGCAAAAAGGTACAAATTATAATTAAAAAGAATTACATTAAAATTGGAATATTCAATAGCAGAATACGTTAATTCCAAAGAAACAAACATAACGGTTTTCTCTGTGATTTTTACCAATAGGCGTCCTGCAGTATCTTCCATTCGTTTCCTTCCCGGGTAAGTACCAGGGTAAAAGAAACTTTATGTTTTCGGTTATTCTTATCCGTTATTTCTGAAACGCCTTTTTGCCAAATGATGTTGTTACCAACCTGTTCTGCCTCCAATTTGCTAAGTTTCCAGGTACCTCCCAGTGATGCAAAACCTTTCCAGTATTTGATGATTGCCTCGCGGCCTGACACTTCTTCATTCTTTCCGATAATCTTTCCTGCATCGGCATAATAAGATGCAATCTTCTCAAAGTTCCCGCTATTATAGGCTGTTTGCATGTGGTAAAACAATGTATCAGCTACTGCGGATGGGTAGTTCAATTTTCGCCGGTATTCCAGATCATATTCTATAGCCCAGGTGTTTTCATTGTCTTTAGATATTTCACCCAGTTGCCTTACTCTGTTCACGCCCAGGTTAAAGAACGTCAATCGCCGGGTAGCCAGTGTATCTTTTGTGAATTTGAACGGAGCAGTTTTGAAAATGATCTTGTTGTCGAGGAATTTACCTTCTGTATAGAAAGTGGTACTGCCTGTATTGTCTGTCCAGGTTTGCTGCCATTGCTTTGCCGCATTATTATAGGTATTAAAACTTTTACCGGCATACCGGAAACCTTGTTGAAGCCCGGCGCTTGTCCATTCTTCCAATACCACGCAACTGTCCATGATCAGGCTTATTTTACTGTCGCCGGCTTTATTCCCTTTCACGCCGTAAGCCTCCCATTCTCCAATCCAGAAATCAAACTGACGGTATACGGGATGGCTGCAGGGAAGTTTTTGCGAAATGGATTGCTTTGCCATAAGCAATAAGAAAATTAATGGCAGACAGCTTAGTTTTTTCATAATGCATTTGTTTACATAAAAAGAATGAAAAATACCTTAAGCGCTGCTTTTATGCGGAATGGTTTTTATGTGTTGCTGTAACATAAGATGCCAGGCAACCTGCAAAAATCAACCCGGTACAAATCACCGGCGGCAGGAAGGTAAAAAGGGCCATCATTGCAAAACAGGCGGCAAAAATAAAAACCTGTATTCGCATGAGTCCTTTTACTATGTCAACAGCTATCTTTTTCCGAAGCAGGTATACATTGATCCATGCTCCCATGAAACAGAGCAAACTGAAACAGGCACTCAGTGCCAGGAACAGGCTGCTGAAACTTGGATTAAATCCCATACCGTCGGGCATATGGTAATCATTCATCAAACCGAGCAATTGCTTTTCTGTTTCGTTTTTGGGTGCCGGATCAACAAAGAGGCTAATGGAATGAAATACACCAGTGAGTAACTGGCATACAATTACAAACCATATAAGATATGTTGTCTTTTTATTCGTCATTTAACTCGATCGTAGCATATGCTGAAGATCATAGGAAGATCTTCAGAGAATATTAATATCATGAATTTACTACCCCGGTAATTTTTTCATTCCTGTTCCTGAGGTCTAAGCCGCCTTCCAGCACAGATTTAAGGTTGGCCAGGTAAAACGTCCATCCGGTCTTACATCCGAGGTGGTAATTTCTCATGCCGGTTTCATCATCAGGAATATTTTCCTGTACCAGTTCCACCATATTTTCACCTTCAATCGTTTTGATGGTAACCGTACAATCGCCGGCTTTCCCAAACGTGAAACACAGGCAGTCTTTTCCGTTGCAGTCCGTTATATTTCCCAATTCAACGGTTTCATCTGGCCAGCCATGCCAGAGCCACCGGTAACTGTCACCGGGTTCTATGAATTCGGTTGCGGGCCTTATTATGCCATTAGCCGTTTTAAATTCTGACAGGCGAAGAAACCAATGCTCCAGTCCCTTGCGGGTTGCCCATGCCTTATACAGGTCTTTGGGAGAAGCACTAACGGTAATGCGTACCACAAAACGGTTCCATGAAAATGTTGTCATAAATATATCGTTATTGGGGAATACTGTGTAACCCGATGCGGTTACCTTCCGTATCTGCAAACACAGCCATGAAGCCGTATTCGGGAGATATCTGGGTTTTAGGAACCATGATGGTGCCACCAGCTGCTTCTACTCTGTCCAAAACGTGCTGTACATCCGGGTTTCCATTTAAATAAATCAAAACGCCATCGGTTATGGATGCTTTGTGAAAGCCGCCGCTGTCAACGATGGCGCCACCAACCTGTGTCATCATATCATTTAAAGGGAACATGCACATTTTAATATTTTCCATATCCATCGGTATCATACTGATACCGAAAATGGTTTCGTAAAATTTTTGTGCCCGTTGCATGTTGGTTGCCGGAATTTCAAACCAGCTGATTGCATTGTTCATCTGCAGGTAATTTAGGTTTTAGTATTGTTTTATCCGGATATGTTCCGGATGCTCTTTAAAGTTCAGAAAAAAAAGGGTAAAGGGGATACCGTTCATCAAAAGATTGTAAGTTTCCGTTAGCCCACTATTACCTAATCATGCATATAAAAAATCCTGCTGCTTTTGGCAACAGGACGCTGTTTATAAATTCATTCATATTAATTCTGCGGTCTTTGCGGGCGAAGCGACGGTTCAATCTCTTCCACCCACTTTTTCATTTGCGTTTCGGTAAAGATCAGTTTCAATTTGGCATCTCTTTCGCCGGCAAGCTCTTTGCGTTTGGCCTGCATGGTTTCCCTGTCCATATTTCCGCTGGCCCTCATTTCCATAATGGCTTTCTGTTGAGCCTGGAAAAAATCTGTGATGATCACATTTGTTTTTGCTTTTACAGCAGAATCTAAATTCAACGGCGCCATTTTTTCCATAGCGGCAGCCGCCCTTTCTTCCGGGGTTTGACGCTGTCCGCCCTGTGCTTGGGCTGATGTTATTAAAATACATGCAGTAAAAATGAACAGGATTATTTTTTTCATGTTGTGCTTTTTAATTTATTTGAAATTTACAATTTGCTATCATGATAAACAATATGATATAAGTTTATTACTTCTTATCCCTTCCGCCCCGCTTTGAAATGATCCTATAAAATCCCGAATCAAATGCCGGCCTTTGTTCCGGTGTGCAGATGCTGCGGATGCCATTCATATGCCGGAGCATCAGCAATTCAAATTCCTTTTGCTGGCTGCTGATATCCCCTGCAGCAACCTGTATGGCCGAATCATTAAAGTTATTTATGGCTAGATCCTTAAAGACACGTTCCCGTTGGGTAGACATCCCGTCAAATGACTTTCGCATTTCCTGCCTGTGCAACTTACTCATTTCTTCATACCGGCTCATCTGTTCTTTTGAAAATCCAACTTCCTTTTCCAGGAAACTCATGATCATGGCTTTCCGGTCATATTTTGCCGATGACGTTTTTTCACCGGTATTCATCAGGAAAAATGTGAGTGTGGCAATATTTGCTGCCAGCAATATGCCGATGATCAGGATGAGTATCTTATTCTGAGGTTGCTTATTCATCATGGCTCCAGGTTTTCTGTGTCATAAATAGAGATCACATTGATGGCAAATTCATCTTTTGCTGATGATACTTGCTGAACCGTATTATTGCGGTTATCATTCACATTACTTATTATGATTGCAGCATTCAGCAGTACAATTAACAGGAGCCCGGCCATAGCAACAGCCGGCCTGCTCAAAAAAGCACCGGCCTTTGTCCAGATATTTTCCGCTCCTGCCTGCTCTGCCTGCATCCTTGCTAAAACCCTTGTCAGCAGGAATGGTTTTGCTTCCGCTCTGCGGGCTCCGTCTAAGCTGCCGATGGTTTCTTCAACCCATTGATCAATCTTTTCCTGATGCATATGGTTGTTATTTAAATTGCTGTTCATAATATTCTTTCAAGATATTCCTCAGGTTATTTTTTGCTCTAACCAGTAAGGATTCTGTTGCAAACTGGCTGTTTTCCATAATATCCGCAATCTGCTGATAACTTAACCCTTCCATTTTGTGCAGCGTAAAGGCCACCCGTTGTTTTTCCGGTAACTTTTTGATGGCCCTTAACAGTATGGCCGCCTGTTCCTTCTTGTCGAGCATTACGCCCGGATGGTCAAAATGGGCAGGCTCATCAGATTCCCTGACGGAAAAAATCCTTTTCAATAAACCGCCGTGCTTCTCCCGCTGTTTCCTTTTTTCATGATCAAGTGCCTTTCGCACGGTTATCCGGTATAACCAGGTTGATAATGCCGATTCTTCCCGGAAACTGCTGATCTTTTCATACAGGGTAACAAAAACATTCTGCGTAATATCTTCAGCATCTTCCTCATGCTGAACAATGCCCAGCGCAGTATTATACACCATATGCTGGCATTGCTCCACAATTTCTGCGAAAGCTTTCCTGTCTCCCTGCTTCAGCCTGGCAATAATTTCCGGATGTTCCAATAATATGATTTAACAGTTTCATCTTAAAATTAGATTAAAAGCCGGGATTATTGCCATAAGACCTGCCTTCATTGTTATTAGCCCTTGAAGCCGGCGTTTTAGCCTTTCCAAAATTCTTCAGGTTATAAGTGAATGTAAGCATGAAGTATTGCTGCAGCACTTCACTTTGAGAATCCGTGATTTCTGTTCCGGTTACTGTGCGTGCAATACTTTGATTTTCCTTCAACAGGTCAAATACCGATAACTTCAGTTCGCCCGCCCTGTTTTTCAGGAATTTTTTGCCAATGGCTGCATTCCACAAAGTATACCGCTGGTCAAGCCCGCCGGATAAACCGCTGTACGACTGGCTGGAAATATCATTCTGTATGAACCAGCCTTTTTTATTCAGTAAATTCAAGGTTCCGCCTATTGACTGGTTCACATAATTACTGGTAGAAACAGATCCGCCGGTTGTTTTGGCATCATTGAAATTGGCATTATATGAAATATTGAAATCCACATATTCACTGATATTGCTGGCCAGTACGATTCCGCCGTTGTAAACATAGTTATCCGTTACCGTTGGTATATAGTTCACCAGGCCGGGGAATTTTGAATACGTGAAGCCGGCATTCAGGTTTACTGTTGTTTTCAATACTTTAACCGGAAGGCTGTATGTAAGGAACGTTCGCAGGTTCCTGTATCCATCCAGGTTTACAGGCTTTGTTAACTGCGATCCCTTATTTAATACGATTCCCTGCTGTATCACAGAATCCTGCCTGGCAACATAAATGGCATTGGCAATATAGTCACTTGCAGTCTGCATGAATATGTTGGCGAAGAAACTCCTGCCAGTTTTGGAATTGGTATAGGAATAACGGCCGCCCAGGAAATGGGTGAACGACTGTTTCAGTTCCGGGTTGCCGCTGCTTACCCGTAACGGGTTGGTAAGGTTCACCACATCCTGTAACTGGGTTACAGAAGGGAAATTGGTGGATGCCCTGTAAAACATACGGATATTGCTATACGCAGATAATTTCTTCCGCCACATAGCGTTGGGCAGTATGTTGGAAAACGACTGATTTACATTTGTTGCCGTTGGATAAATACGCTGGCTTTCCAGGTTTGAATGCTGGAAATTGACCCCGATGGCAAACTGCTCGTCCCTGCTGGGCGACAACCGGTAACTGACCCCAGCATTATGGGTGGTAACCGTATTGTCGAACCGGTTGGATAGCGTCGTGTCGAACTGAGTATACTTTGACCCGTCGAACAGGAAGGTCTGCTGGTCTGCCTTATTCTTCTGGAACGACGGGTTGTAATCTATCTGTAACTGGCCCTTCTTGCCGACTGGTTCCGTATAAGCTATGCTTCCTCCAAGCGTGTATCCGTTGCTGTTATTATCTGTAAACTGGTTCTGCAGCGAATCCCTGGTAAAAACACCCAGTGAATCATAGAACCGGTAACGGGCATCCGTAATCGCCTCTCCGTTATTTTTGGTGAACGTAGTGTTGAAGCCCAGTGAAATTGTTCTTCCCTTTTTGGGGAAAGAATGCCTGTACATGATGTTGTTTCGGATATTATAACCGTTCCTGTCTGCATTGGAATTGGCAAATGAATTGTTCACAGAATCGCCAACGGCGCTGGTTGTACGCAATAAAGATTGCGATACCGTTTTATTGTCCTGCAGGTTAATGCTGGGAATGACGAACAGGGTATTATTTGAATCTATCTTATACTCAAGCCTCAGGTTGATGCGGTGGTTATTGTTCTTCGTATTACTGTTGGCATCCTGGAAAGAAAATTGTTTGGCAGCACCCAGGGTTTCAATGTTGGTTATGGCAGCATTGTTATTGGTACTGTTATTGAAAAAATAACTACCTGTTACATTTACCTTCTTCCCCCATTTATCGCTGTAATTCAATCCCAGCGCATTTGTTTTGCTGATGCCGCTGGCCTGGCCAACAGAAAAGCTTTCAGAACCACCCATGCCTCTGCCGCCACGTCCACCGCCCGGCCCTCCCCTGTTGGCGCTGGCTCCGCTGGTAACCCCCAGCAGGTCCTGCGATCCGAAATTCTGCTGATTGATGTTATTAAAGTTGGCCACAACCGATAACCGCCTGTCGCCATTAAAAAAACTTACATTTCCGCCCGCACTATACCGTTCATCTGTACCATAACCGGCATAAGCCCGGCCAAACTGTCCGTTTTTGATGGCTGTTTTTGTTACGATGTTGATGGCTTTCTGGGAATTACCGTCATCAAAACCGGTCAACTGGGCCTGGTCGCTCAACCTGTCAAAAACCTGAATCTTATCAACCACTTCTGAAGGAAGGTTTTTCAGGGCAGCAGAAGCGTCGTCGCCAAAAAAATCCTTGCCGTCGATGGTTATCTTTTTTACCTGTTCGCCCTGGGCGGTTACCGTTCCGTCCTTATCCACGGTAATGCCCGGCATCTTTTTTATCAGGTCTTCAGTTGTGGCGTCAGGATTTACCTTGTACTGGTTTGCACTATACTGTGACGTATCGCCTTTCTGAACAACCGGAGGCGCTTTTGAGATGATGGTAACGGTGGAAAGGTCTTTACCGCGTTTGGCAAGGGAAATAATTCCCAGGTCTTTAACTGGTTCCTTCAGGTTAATAATGTCTATATATTCCTGGTAACCAATGGTACTGATGCGGATGATCAGCCCTTCTGCTACTACATCAGCCAGGGTAAATTTTCCTTTACTATCAGATACTGTAGTCTTTACCAGGCTGCTGTCTTTTTGTAACAACAATTCAACCGTGGCACCTGAAATAAGGTTGCTATCGGCCTGGTCACGTAAAGTACCGGTGATATTGCCTGTTTGAGCAAAAGCCCCGGTTCCCAAAAATGCTATAATAGCTACTGTTAAAATAATACGATTCATCATATAATATGTATTTCTTCAAGCAGTTAGACGACAAATGCTGAAAAAACAGGCGGTCGGGCGCAAAAAATATCTAATTGGTTAAATTTTAACGGTTAATGAACCCCATAATACCTGTTTTCAATATCTTGCAGCCCTAAAATTGATTGCATGGATTATAATAAGATTGTTTCGGTTACGGGCCTGGGTGGTTTATACGAACTGATATCTTCAAAAACAGACAGCGGCATTGTTCGGTCACTGGAAGACAACAGCACTAAATTTGTCAGCACCCGTATCCATAGTTTTTCACACCTGGAAAGTATAGAAGTATATACTGTGAAGGATAATGTGAACCTGGTGGAAATATTCAAGGCGATGAAAGAAAGCAAAGAGGCGGTGCCTGATGCCAAAGCAGATGCCAAAGCCATCAGGCTGTACTTTGAAAAAGTATACCCTGATATGGATTTTGAACGTGTGTACGCCAGCGACATGAAAAAAATGGTGAAATGGTTTGATATCCTGGTTAAAAACAATATTGATATCAAACAATCGGATGCACCGGAAGATGAAGTAACAGCTGAAACAGCCGTTAAAAAACCAGCTTCATCAGCTAAGGCAGCACCGGCAAAATCTGCCACGGTAAAAAGCGCACCCCCAAAAAAGATAAACACACCGAGAAAGATGGCATAAGCTGAACCTTGTATCATTTATGACCTTCTATCTCAACATTAAACCCGTATTTGCATGTTTTCAGCAGATATAAAAAAACTCAGCAGGCATTTCTTACCGGAAAATTTTAATGTTGCCAACTGGGAAAGCCTGGAACCTTATTTCAAGGACCTGCTTGACCGTGACATTTCCGATAAGGAGAAGCTGGAACAATGGCTGAAAGACCAGAGTGAACTGGAAGCCGTTGTTAATGAGGATGCCTGCTGGAGACAGATCAGGATGACCTGCGATACGGAGAATAAGCAACTGGAAGAAGCTTTTAATTATTTCTTTACGGAAATACAACCCAGGATTCAGCCCTATACGGACGCACTCAACCGGAAACTGGTAAGTTCCCCTTTACTGCATGAACTGGATTCGGAAAAATATTTCACGTACCTGCGCAGCATCAGGAAAAGCATCGAGTTGTTCAGGGAGGAGAATATAGCCCTGCAGGCCGAGATTGCCGTATTACAGCAACAGTTCGGGCAGATATCCGGTGCCATGCTCATACAGGTTAACGGTAAAGAATACACGATACAACAGGCGGGTAAGTTCCTGGAAAGCCACAACAGGGAACTACGCGAAGAAGTGTACCTGAAAATACAGGAAAGAAGGCTGCAGGATAAAGGAAAGCTGGATGAACTGTATGATAAACTGGTGCAGTTGCGCCACAAGGAAGCAACCAATGCAGGTTTTGAAAATTACCGCGATTACCGTTTTAAGGAACTGGGCAGGTTTGATTATACCAAAGAAGATTGTTACCAGTTTCATGATGCCGTTAAACAACACGTGTTGCCTCTTGTTAACAGGATATATGCTGATAAAAAAAGCAGGCTGGGTGTTGATAAGCTCCGGCCCTGGGACCTGGAGGCTGAACCCGAAGGCACATCACCGCTTAACCCGTTCAGGACCGGTGATGAACTGCTGCAAAAAACGGTTGATTGCTTTAACCGGCTCAGCCCGTTTTTTGGTGATTGCCTGCTGAAGATGAAGGCTATGCAGCATCTTGACCTGGAAAGCCGTAAAGGAAAGGCACCAGGCGGTTATAATTGCCCGTTAGCAGAAAGCGGCGCCCCGTTTATTTTCATGAATGCCGCCGGGCAAATGAGTGATGTAACCACGATGGTGCATGAAGGCGGGCATGCGGTTCATTCTTTCTTATCGCATAACCTGGAGCTAAACGGTTTTAAGGAATACCCGATGGAGATTGCAGAAGTAGCCAGCATGGCCATGGAACTGTTCAGTATGGACCAATGGGAAACTTTTTTTGATAATGCAGAAGACCTCAAAAAAGCCAGGTTACACCAGCTTGAAAGGGTGATCACCATTTTCCCCTGGATCGCCACGATTGATAAATTCCAGCATTGGGTCTATGAAAACCCGGTGCATACGGCTGATCAGCGGGCGGAGAAATGGCTGGAGATCCTGAAGGAATTCTCATCGCCGGAAATCGATTTTTCCGGACTGGATGAATACCGGCTTTACTCCTGGCACCGGCAACTGCACCTGTTTGAAGTCCCTTTTTATTATATCGAATACGGGATCGCCCAGTTGGGTGCAATCGGTTTATGGAAACAATACAACCAAAATCCGGAAAAAGCAGTCCATAACTACGTGAATGCGTTGCGACTGGGGGGGACCAGGACCTTACCGGAACTGTTCAAATCCGCAGGTTT
>CALKVC010000015.1 GCA_937996595.1 uncultured Chitinophagaceae bacterium | reverse complement strand
AATGCCAGCCGCTTTTCATCCGAATCAATAAAAAAACAACCTTTGCCACCTGATTCTTCCTGTTTAATCTCCATTGATTAATTTTTACTGAAAATACTAAAATTTAAGATTGAATATAGCATGTATTTTTGCAGGCGTATAAGATTCAAACATCAACCGGTGGAACAGTTAAACAATAAGCAGTTTGTACGGTGGTTTGGTTTTGTTCACATTACATTTTTTAGTATCGCATGAAGCCAGCCGGGAAAATATTATTATTTGATAATTATGATTCATTTACATACAACCTGTTTCATATGGTTGAAAAGGTTACGCACTGCCGAGTGGATGTTTATAAAAATGACGAACTTGACCTGGGGGATTTTAAAAAGTATGATAAGATCATTTTGTCGCCCGGCCCCGGGATACCATCTGAAGCCGGACTGCTGTTACCCCTGATAAAGGAATATGCGTCCAGTAAATCCATTTTGGGCGTTTGCCTGGGGCACCAGGCCATTGGAGAAGCGTTTGGCGCAAAATTAATAAACCTGCCGACTGTGTTTCATGGCGTTGCAACAGCCATACATATCCTCAACAGGAAAGATTCATTGTATGCCGGGTTGGAAGAGACGGTAATGTGCGGCCGTTATCATAGCTGGATTGTTGATGACAGGGAACTGCCGGATACATTACAAATTCAGGCTGTTGATGAGCAGGGGCGTATCATGGGGTTGAAACACAAGCAGTATGATGTGCAGGGGGTGCAGTTTCATCCCGAAAGCATATTGACACCATGCGGAGAAATCATTATCAGGAACTGGTTGGCACAGTAACAGTAAGCAATATAACAGGTTTAATGCTGTTAATGATACAATCAATACCTTTAAATATAGTAGCGATGGATAGGTAGCTATTAAATAGCCTTGATTTTCTCGATTGAGTGTTGCTTTGCAATAATTCATTTGACATATGAAGTAAGAATTAAAATCAAACATGGAATGATGAATATTAAAGTTTGCGGTATCAACAGCATGAAGCAGTTACAGCAATTGGACGGGCTTGACATTGATTTTGCCGGACTCCATTTTTACAGGCATTCACCCTATTTCCTGGCAGAAAAGATACCCAAAAAAGAATTGGCGGGCGCAGACCTGGACATTAAGAAAGTGGGTGTTTTTGTAAATGCGGATTATGATGAGATCATGCAGGCGGCCGAAGATTACGGGCTAGATATTATTCAGCTTCATGGCGATGAAACGCCCCATTTGTGTGAACAGGTTTCAAATGAACTGGAAACAATCAAAACATTCCGTATTGACCACAAAAGTGAAACGCTGATTGATTACATACTGAAAGATTATGATGAGGTTTGCGATTATTACCTGTTTGATACAGGCAATAACATGGCTGTAGACGGTAAAGCCAGCCATGATAACTGGCGCCAGATAGCTGAAAGCAGTATTGAGAAGCCATTTTTTATAAGTGGCGGCATTGCACCGGATGATGCACTGGTTGTGAAAAAATTTAAACATCCTGATTATTTTGGCGTTGATATCAACGGGCTTTTTGACAAGGAACCCGGCTTAAAAGACATGGGTTTGATATTGAAGTTTATAAATAGCCTGAAATAGCATAAATGGTTAACTTATAATGTTTGTTAATTATGTTTAAAGCTGTATTTAGCTTCTAAAAGATTGATAAATTGCATCCTGATAAATGAAACATGTTAAATGAAAAAATATTTACTTCCTGTTTTTTTCTTGCCGATTTCCCTGTTTGCCCAAAAAGGAAAACCTGCTACCGGTAAAACGGAACCCGCAGTAAAAAAAGGAAATGTGCAGACCAATGTTCAGAAACCTGCAGATGGTTACCAGGTTTTTGGGAACGTAACGGGATATGCAGATAATACACCTGTTTCTTTGCACAATGGTAATACCGGGGCATTGGAATGGTCGGGTCAGGTTGTAAACAACAAGTTCATGATTTCAGGCAAACTGGATTTTCCTGATGTTAAAGTTCTTGTGATCAATAACAAGCAACCATATAAAGTTATATTTCTTGATAACAGTGTTGTGAATATTACCGGGCGGGCAGATTCGCTTGATAAAGCAGTTGTGAGGGGTTCTGCTTCTCATAATGAGTTTGAAATACTTGAAAAGATAATAGCCCCTTATGCATCTTTGTTTCAGCAGAACAGCAATGCAGATTCTGTAACGAAAAAGGCGGCATCGGACTTGCTGGTAGATTATATAAACAGGTTTCCGAAATCTTTTGTTACGCCATTGGCCGTATTCAGGAATTACCAGTTAAACGCAGATCTTGACCAGATGGAATCTCTATTTGGAAAACTGGCTGTGCCGGTAAAGTCCGGCCAGATAGGCCAGTTCATTTCCCAGCAAATCACCGAGGCTAAATCAATGCCTGCCATCGGAAGGCCCATGCCGGAATTTGAGCATCCGGATTCTACCGGAAAGATGGTCAGCCTGAGTTCATTCAAAGGTAAATATGTGTTGATTGATTTCTGGGCAAGCTGGTGCGGCCCATGCAGGCGTGAAAATCCTACCATTGTTGCCACTTATAATAAGTACAAGGATAAGAACTATACGGTGTTAGGTATTTCGCTCGACAGGTCCAGACAGCCATGGATAGACGCTATTAAGACAGATGGTTTAACCTGGACACAACTGAGCGACCTGAAAGGCAATTCCAACGAATTGGGGGTTAGGTTCAAGATAGCGTCTATACCCCAGAATTTCTTACTGGATCCAAATGGAATCGTTATTGCAAAAGGCTTGAGGGGAAGTATGCTGGAAAGCAAGCTGGCCAGTTTGTTTGGCGAGTAAAACGCACTGTAATTTTAATTGTTGCTTTATTGGCATTTGTGCAGAAATAGCCTGTATATACTACATACCGGCAATTGGTCTATTGCGCAACCGGATTTAACTTCCTTTTATATAATTGCACCGTATTTTCCAGTCCAAGGTAGATGGCGTCGCAAATTAAAGCGTGGCCGATGGATACTTCCAGCAAACCGGGAATATGAGTTGCAAAATAATGCAGGTTTTCCAGGTCAAGGTCGTGGCCTGCATTGATGCCAAGCCCTAATTCATTTGCAATATTGGCTGCGTGTACATAAGGAGCGATGGCTGCTTCCTTATTTTTGTGATAACCTGTTGCATAAGCTTCTGTGTACAATTCAATCCTGTCGGTACCTGTGGCTTTTGCTGCTGCCACCATATCTTCTACGGGGTCAACAAAAATAGAAACACGGATGCCTGCGTTTTTAAATACGGCGATGGTTTCTTTCAGGAAAGCAGCATGTTTGATGGTATCCCAGCCATGGTTACTGGTAAGCTGGCCCGAAGAATCGGGAACAAGGGTTACCTGTGTAGGTTTGTTGTCTAATACCAGGTCAACAAATTTTTGTTCTGTTGGGTTCCCCTCGATGTTGAATTCTGTGTGTAACTTTTTTTTCAGTTCGTATACATCGGCATACCTGATATGCCGTTCATCTGGCCGCGGGTGAACCGTAATGCCATCTGCACCAAACCTTTCTATATCCAGGGCGGCTTTCAGCAAGTCGGGGTTATTTCCTCCACGGGCATTGCGCAGGGTGGCCAGTTTGTTTATGTTAACGGAGAGCTTAGTCATGAACGGTTATTATATCACAAAGATGCAATGGAAATATAAAGTGTCAAACTTTTTTACATTCAGTTAGTAAGGTAAGGCCCGTTCCTATGTATTTTTTTTGCTGTTTCAGCAAATTGGCATTTAGATTTGTATTAAAAGAATGTAAACGTATAAGCTGACAAATACAAAGGGAATAAGCATATTGCTTATTAATTTTTTTCCATCAAATCCCTGATAGCCACAGAAGCAACAACCGCCCCGAATGTGGCAGGAAGGTAAGAAATGGTACCGTAAGCAGATTTCTTAAAATTACGCCCATCAGTTAGCATCAGGCTTTCTTTAACCGGTTGTTCGGGAGAGAAAACAACTTTGATGCCTTTATAGATGCCGTGCGTTTTCAGTACTTTCCTTACCTGTTGTGCAAAGGGGCAGATGATGGTTTTGGAAATATCTGTTACTTTTAATTGTGTGGGATCCAGTTTGGCACCGGCACCCATGCTGCTTACCAATGGCAATTGTTTTTCATAAGCCATTCTCATGAACGTTATTTTTGGCGTGATGCTGTCGATGGCGTCGATGATATAATCGGGGTTCATGTCAAGTAGTTTACCAACCATTTCAGGATTGATGAATTCCTTAATTACAGTGAGTTCAAGTTCGGGGTTGATGGCCCGTAGCCTTTCAGCCATGATATCTGCTTTTGATATTCCATGATTAATTGCCAATGCCGGTAACTGCCGGTTCCGGTTTGTCGGGTCAACCACATCGCCATCAATGATGGTCATTTTACCAATACCGCTCCGGCAAATGAATTCCGCTGCAAAGGAGCCAACACCACCCATGCCAACTACCATAACGTGCGAACGGGTGAGTTTTGCCAGTTTATCTTCGCCAACCAGTAATTGGGTTCTGCTTAACCAGGATGTGTCCATTGATTCTCGTTTATACTGTCAGATTAAAAACAGTGTGTACATTTTTTTTCAGTTGCAAATGTAATTCATCAACCGTTGTGTTTTTTATGTTGGCAGCAGCTTTGTAAATGGGTTCAATGGATACGGTTGCGTCATCTGTTTCCAGGAAAAATTGACCGGCGGGAACCAAGCTGAAAGCGTCATGTGAACCAGGCTGCAGCAGTGCTTTCCCGAAACTTAACCAATGGCCTTTCGTGGTTAGTTTTTCAGCCAGTAACCTGTTCTTATTGAATCCGTGAAAGATAACAGGTACTTTGTTTTTATGTATTTCCAGCAGCTTAAGTATCTCATCAAAGGCCCGTACGCAATGAATGATCAGTGGTTTGTTTATTTCGTTTGCCCATAACAGTTGGGCAATGAATGCCTGCTGTTGAAGCTGAAAAGGGATATTGCATAGTTTATCGAGCCCGCATTCGCCGATAGCGATAACATGTTCCTGCCTGCTAAGGGATTTCAGCGATTCAAATTCCTGCTTCCAGGCGGTTTCATGTATATACCAGGGATGTAAACCTGCTGAATAAGTGCCTGGTTTTATAATGCTGTTGAAATTATTGTACAGGTTTTGTATAGCCCATTCACCGGGTTGGGCAGGAGCGTGGCTATGGATATTTATATGCAATGATGCCATATTAGGTATGTAAATATCCGTCAATTTATTTTATCTGAAATTCCTGCTGCATGCTGCTTAACTGTACAAGTGTGCGACGCAACGATGATGAGCATGGCTGAAAAAGCCGGGACAACAGGCATAAAAAAACCCGCTTCATCAGAAACGGGTTTTATAAAAAATGAGCTTGTTATTAATAACGGTACATTTCGGCTTTGAAAGGACCTTCTTTTGGTATGCCGAGGTATTCAGCCTGTGCAGGGGTTAATTCTTCCAGCACTACGCCGATCTTGGCAAGGTGTAAACGGGCCACTTTTTCATCCAGGTGTTTAGGCAGCACATATACTTTGTTTTCGTACTTGCTGCTGTTTGTCCACAGTTCAATCTGCGCCAAAGTCTGGTTAGTGAAAGAGTTGCTCATTACAAAACTTGGGTGGCCGGTAGCGCAGCCAAGGTTCACAAGGCGTCCTTCTGCCAGAACGATTACGTGTTTGCCATCAATAGTATACAGGTCAACCTGTGGTTTGATGGTGTTTTTAGTGTTGCCGTAATTTTCGTTCAGCCATGCCATATCAATTTCAATATCAAAGTGGCCGATGTTGCAAACGATGGCTTTGTCTTTCATGAGCCTGAAATGGTCGCCCGTGATCAGGTCGCGGCAACCGCTGGCCGTAACGATGATGTCAGCTTCTTTAACGGCATCGATCATTTTCTTCACTTCAAAACCGTCCATAGCAGCCTGTAAAGCGCAGATCGGGTCTATTTCGGTAACGATTACACGAGCACCGGCGCCACGTAAACTTTCAGCAGATCCTTTGCCCACATCGCCATAACCGCCAACAACAGCTACTTTACCAGCCATCATCACATCGGTTGCACGGCGGATAGAATCTACCAGGCTTTCCTTACATCCGTACTTATTATCAAATTTAGATTTGGTAACTGAATCATTTACGTTGATGGCAGGGATAGGCAATGTGCCTTTAGCCATGCGCTCATATAAACGGTGTACACCGGTAGTGGTTTCTTCGCTCAGCCCTTTGATGTTGCTGATCAGTTCGGGGTATTTGTCAAACACCATGTTGGTAAGGTCGCCACCATCATCCAGGATCATATTCAGCGGGCGGTCTGCCGCACCGAAGAACAGGGTTTGTTCAATACACCAGTCGGCTTCTTCCTGTGTTTGTCCTTTCCAGGCATACACGCCAATACCTGCTTCAGCAATAGCCGCAGCGGCCTGGTCTTGTGTGGAAAAGATATTGCATGAACTCCATTTAACTTCTGCACCCAGT
>CALKVC010000014.1 GCA_937996595.1 uncultured Chitinophagaceae bacterium | reverse complement strand
CAGCCCGATTGCGGGAAGGAGCTTTAATCAGCTTCAGTTCTTCGGTAGCATCAACTTAAGTAATTCTACTCTTACAACTGAATTTTTAAACGATTAATGCAACATTCTTATATTCAAAAAAGTTATTTCAAAAGCACTAATAGTTAAATAATAATTATTTCAGAGAGTACCATTTCACTATCAGAGAAGAAACCGGTGCTATTTTCAAAAATTTATAGCGAAGCATCATGCAGTTCCTTTAAGTATCTTATTCCAGTAAAGCCAGGGCAGGATCTTAGTTTTCAGGATCCACATACTCCACCTGGGTTTAACCTGGTTAAAAGGAAAAGTCATTTTAGGTGTGTTACTGTAATCAAATTCAGCCAACATCAGTTTACCGTATTGGGTTGGTATCGGGCAGGCGCTGTAGCCGGCGTATTCTGCCGTTACTGCATTATCTGATAAAACAGCTAATATATTCTGAACAACAACCGGCGCCTGTTTCCTGATGGCAGCACCCGTTTTTTTACAAGGGGCGTTGGTACAATCGCCCAGGGAAAATATATTCGCGTATCGGCTGTGTTGCAAGGTTGATTTATTCACTTCCACAAATCCAAATGCATTTGCCGGATCGGCTAAGGGGCTGTTACGGATAAAATCGGGTGCTGATTGCGGGGGAACCGCATGGCACATGTCAAATTTCATTTCTTTCATTTCAGCCACGCCGTCTTTATTTTTCTCTTCGTAGTAAACCATTTTCTTTTCCCCGTCAATAGCCTTAACGTTTACGGAAAAATGCGGATTAATTTTCACGCGTTTAATCAGGCTTGTTAAAGTTTCAGCATATTCCTTAATATCAAAAATAACCCCTGCCCCGGAAAGGTAATGTACATTGCATTTATCCAGTATCCCTTTCTTCCTCCAGTAATCGCAGGCCAGGTACATGATCTTATGCGGCGCGCCTCCGCATTTAACCGGCCCCATGGGGTTTGTAAACACAGCCGTTCCGCCTTTGAAATTTTTTATCAGTTCCCAGGTGTAAGGGGCCGTATCAAATGAATAATTGCTTGACACTTCGTGTTTGCCAAGTGTTTCTCTGAATCCTTTTATATCATTCCAGTTTAATTGTATGCCCGGGCATACCACCAGCACATCATATTCGTATGATGTACCGCTTTTGCATACCACTTTATTCATTTCCGGTTCAAAAGTCACCACGGCATCTTTAACCCAGGTGGTACCCTTTGGGATATAGTCTTTTTCATTCCTCACCGTTTTCCTGATATCAAAAATGCCTGCACCAACGAGGGTCCAGGCCGGCTGGTAAAAGTGTTTTTCAGACGGGTCAATTATGGTTACCCGGAGCTGTGCATCTTTTTTCAGCAATTGAGCAGCAACGGAAAGTCCGGCGTTGCCGCCACCAACAATAATTATTTTTTTAGCAGGCATATCGTTTGTTTTAATAATGATGAAATGAAAAAGATATCAGTTAGTTCTTTTTACATTTTAAAAATATCCAGTTTTCACATTTGCATTGGTAACATTTGTTACTTTCAGCAAGAGCAGTCAAAGGGCACTACATAAGATTTGCTGAAAGAAAAATGATTTAATATATATATGGAATTAATTTCTTTGCCTGTTTCTGATAATGCCGGTAGCCGGGGAATTTATCAACAAGCATCCGTTCTTCCCAATGTAGTTTTACCAGTAGTATGAGGATCAGAAAAAAAGACATTGTAAGCCTGGAATACGTAAAATGCATCAGCAGAAAACCAGGTAATGACAATAAAATAGCCGTATACATCGGATGACGGATAAGCCCGTAAGGCCCATCAGTAACCAGGCTCGCCTGGCTATGCGGAACAGGTGACACACGGAGTTTGCTCTTCATCATTACAAATATCGCCGTGAAAGCCAGCGCTACAGAAAAGAAGAAAAAAAAAACAGCAACCAATAAATGATTGTCATTTGAAGTGCCGGCAACTAATATTCCGAGTAAGGTAAACTGCAACAATACCAGCAACGAAGCAATAGCCTTCTTTTTCAATGTAAGCCTATTTTACTGGTTTCAATTGAACTGTAAATTGTTCTTCCGGTTGTTGTTTATCATGCAAACCCCATTCCGGATCATATTTTACAAAGAAAGATAACCAAATGATACGCGACAAACGCATCAGCCAGGGTTGCATCAACACCAGCAATAAGGTATTAAATCCCAACCAGTAAAAAATACGGTTATCGTCAATGGAAATACCTACAAGCACCCACCAGGCAACAAATGTTGTTACAGAGATAGCAACAGTTAAAGCATAGCTTACGTAACCGGCGCCATAATAGAAGCCAATTTCTATTTCAGATTTCTGTTTACAAACCGGGCAATGGTCATGCATTTTCATGAACCCTTTCTGGTAAGCAGAATTTGTGCAAAACATCTCTCCTTTACGGCATCGGGGGCATTTGTTGTGTAAAAGGGCGGATATATAATTCATGCTGTTTTTATTTGAAAATAAAGGTAGCATGTTGGTTTATCTGCGATTGAAACTTTTGTTACATAACAGTATTATATATGCGAAACGGCTACCTTTCGGTAACCGTTCCGGGAGTGTGCTGTTCATAGTCAGCCTGTACATTTCAAGCCCTCATCAGGCCTTCATAACCTTGCTTTGACAGACAAAATTTGTCTTTGGCACATTGGTTTCTGCTATTGCTTTGAACCCGCCTTCCACTTCTGTAAAATTCCTGTAACCCCTTGCCTGCAGTATACTTGAAGCGATCATGCTCCTGTATCCGCCTGCACAATGAAGGAAGAAATGTTCATCCGGGTTAATATCCCTGATCCAGTCGTTTATATAGGAAAGCGGCCTGTTATACGCTTCTTCAACGTGTTCGGCTGCATATTCACTTTCTTTCCTGACATCTACAACTTTATCTTCTCCAATCTTTACTATTTCTGCAAACTGGGCAGGGCTGATCCTGTCTATCACATCTGCTTCTTTACCTGCAGCAAGCCATGCTGCAAAGCCGCCTTTCAAATGCCCCAGTTGATTATCGAAACCAACCCTGCTCAGCCTGGTTACGGTTTCTTCTTCTTTACCTTCATCCGTTAGCAGTAACAAAGGTTGTTTTACATCTACAATCAAAGCCCCAACCCATGGTGCAAAATCACCATCCAGCCCAATATTAACCGACTGTGGTATAAAGCCCTTATAGAATTCCTTATTTGACCTTGTATCCAGTATTAAAGCATCTGTATTTTCTGCTGCAGCTTCAAATTCATCCGGTGATAACGCCCTCATTCCATTGTTCAGTACGGTTTCAAAACTCTCATAGCCCTTCTTATTCATGGCTACATTAAGGCCGAAATATGCCGGAGGCGGAAGCAACCCTTCAGTAACCGCTTTGATAAATGCGTCTTTATCAGGTTGATTCAGGGCATAGTTCATCCGCTTTTGATTCCCGAGTGTATCAACCGTTTCTTTCATCATATTCTTACCGCATGCGCTACCGGCACCATGCGCAGGATAAACGATTACATCATCCGCTAATGGCATGATCTTATTCATCAGGCTGTCGTATAAAAGCCCGGCCAGGTCTTCCTGTGTCATATTCGCAGCTTTTTGTGCCAGGTCCGGACGCCCTACATCCCCCAGGAATAAGGTATCGCCACTAAAAATGCAATAATCTTTTCCTTTTTCATCTTTTAGTAAGTAGGTTGTGCTTTCCATGGTATGGCCAGGTGTATGCAATACTTTTATCACAACATCTCCCAAAGCAAACTCCTGGTTGTCTGATGCCGAAATAAAATCAAATTCCGGACTGGCATTGGGGCCATAAACAATGGCTGCCCCGGTTTTCTTTGCCAGGTCTATATGGCCTGAAACAAAATCAGCATGAAAATGGGTTTCAAATATGTATTTCAGTTTCACGCCGTCTTTTTCCAGCCTGTCAAGATAAGGCTGTACTTCCCTCAGGGGATCAATGATAGCGGCTTCAGCTTTACTAGTTATGTAATAAGCACCTTGTGCCAGGCAACCGGTGTAAATCTGTTCTATGTGCATCGTTTTAATTTTTTATTTTATAATGCAAATTTGCATCAACCTCCATATTTTTTCGGTTACATAAGTTACATATAAATGTTAACGTTTTGTGCAATTGGATATTCCAATTTTTGATGTAATTTCTTTTTAAA
>CALKVC010000013.1 GCA_937996595.1 uncultured Chitinophagaceae bacterium | reverse complement strand
TGAGGAAATATGATCGCGAGCTTAACTTTTCCTTCCTTAAACGATTCTTCAATTTTATGATGGTCACTAACGTCTTTCTCTATTTCGAAATACCGACTGGCCTCCATGCGATTGACTAACTGGTGTGAGGCGACATCTTGCGCATAGTCGATCACTACAACCGATGAATTCTTCACTTCATTGGTAAGGGCAAATCCAAATATAACGATTAGGGCTACGGGCATTCCCAGCAGGATGACCATCGTGCGTATATCACGAAAAATATGAAGGAACTCTTTTTTTACAAATGACAGAAACTGGTTCATCCTTTCTCTTATTGTTGAATCATAATTGTAAATTGCAAATTGACCACTTGCCCATAAAATTTACTCCCCGCTCCTCACCGCCTTCCGGGCAAGTTTTAAAAACACTTCATCCATTGAGGCGGCATCATACATGCGCTTAAGTGCCCGTGGGGTATCCATGGCTTCTATGCGGCCGTCAACCATGATGGATATCCTGTCGCAATATTCCGCTTCGTCCATATAATGTGTGGTTACAAAAACGGTGATTCCCGATTCCGCAGCTTCATAGATCATGTTCCAGAAATCCCTCCTGGCAACAGGATCAACGCCGCCTGTTGGTTCATCCAGGAAAACGATGCGGGGTTCGTGAAATACTGCCACTGCGAATGCCAGTTTTTGTTTCCATCCCAGGGGCAATGAACTTACCAGCAGGTTTGCTTTGTCTTCCAGGTGCAATTGGCGCAGTACCTGTATTGTTTTTTCTTTGATAAATGCATTTGTCATTCCGTAGATACCGCCGTAGAACTGCATGTTTTCCCTTACAGTAAGGTCTTCATACAAAGAAAATTTCTGGCTCATATAGCCAATGTTCTTTTTGATGCTTTCGGTTTGCGTGTAAACATCAAACCCGGCAACTGTAGCGCTTCCTGATGTTGGCATCGACAATCCGCAAAGCATGCGCATGGCGGTTGTCTTCCCTGCTCCGTTGGCACCAAGGAAACCGAATATTTCACCCTGGTTCACTTCAAATGAAATGGCGTCAACCGCGGTGAAGCCGGCAAAATTCTTACTAAGCCGGGCAACGGATAACGCTTTATCAGGATATTTAATGTTGTTGTTAGTCATCAGTTGAATACTCTTAAATAGTTTTCATCAATTCCATGAAGCAATCTTCTATATCCGGAACCGCTTCCTTTATTTCCAGTTCACTGTCGTGATAACCCGACAAATGTGCTTTCAATAAATGGCCGTTGCCTTTATCTTTCATCACCACATGATGGAATTCCCCAAAAGGATACACATCATCGGCGCCTTCAAATTTTTTTAACTCCCGCAGCAGTTGGTGCATCTTTGACGCACGCACTGCATACAGTTTTTTGCCGAACTGCGCAATGATCCCTGCGGGGCTGTTGATCGACATCACTTTACCAGCCTGCATCAACGCCACCCGGTCGCATCTAGCCGCTTCATCCATATATGGCGTACTTACCAGGATGGTGATACCCGCTTTCTTAAGGTTCTGCAGCATCTCCCAGAACTCTTTCCTGGAAACAGCATCCACACCGGTTGTAGGCTCATCCAGGAACAGCACGGCCGGTTTATGAATCAATGCACAGGATAGGGCAAGTTTTTGTTTCATACCGCCCGATAATTTTCCGGCCCTGCGTTTTTCAAAGGGCCTGATCTGTTCATAGATATCTGCAATGAGATGATAGTTTTCCTTAACAGTGGTATTGAACATGGTGGCGAAGAAATCAAGGTTTTCCCTTACGGAGAGGTCCTGGTACAGGGAGAATTTTCCGGGCATGTACCCCACGCGTTGCCTGATCTGTTTGTAATCCTTTATAACATCAAGTCCGTCAATGGCAGCTTCACCCTTATCGGCGGTCAACAAGGTTGTGAGGATCCTGAACAGGGTTGTCTTTCCGGCACCATCAGGGCCCACAATGCCAAACAACTCTCCGCGGGGCACGCTGAATGAAATGCCGTCAAGCGCCTGTACTTTATCCTTTCCGGCCTTGTACTGTTTTGATATGTTGGTTACGTTTACCATGAAAGTTTCCGCTATGGTCAATTGAGCCGAACTTCGCCGTACATGCCTATTTTGAGGAAGCCATCATTTTTTACATTTATTTTGATGGCATACACGAGGTTTGCCCTTTCATCTTTTGTCTGTATGGTTTTCGGGGTGAATTCCGCCTTGTCGGAAATCCAGGTGATTACACCCGTGTATTCCCGGTATTTATCCGGGCCGTTGTCAACAAATACCTTCACCTGCTGGTTCAGTTTAACCTGGCTTAACTGGTTGCCGGTTATATATGCCCGAAGGATCATCTCTTTCATATCAGCCACTTTGTAAATGGCTTTACCCGTAGACGTTAGTTCACCCGCCTCGGCATATTTGGTGATTACCGTACCTGTTACCGGGTTAATGATATTCGCCCGCTGAACCTGGTCCTGCAACAGGGCCACCCTTTTTTCGAGTGGTTTTGTTTCACTCAATATGCTTCGGTTCTGTGTAGATACGTTATTTCGCTGCACATTGATCTGTTGTTTTGTAACCAGGAGTTGTTTCCTGGCCACTTCGAGTTGGTAGCTGATATCGTCCACCTGTTTACCCGTTGCCGCATCCTGTTTGAACAGCCGTTCTATCCTGGCCTTTTCATGTTCCAGGTTTTCCACCTGTGATTGCTGCACGGCAAGCTGGTTTTCCAGGAGTTTTACCTGCGGCGATACATCGGCTGTTTTTTCAGAAAGCGCTCCAATGCTGGCCTCTACCTGTTGCTGCTGCAGCAGGATGTTTGAAGCGTCTACTTTACCCACAATGCTGTTTGCGGAAACGGTATCTCCTTCGCGTATATCCAGTGCCGTTATTTTACCCGGTATCTCCGAAGAAACTATAACTTCGGTTACTTCAAAAATTCCTGATGCATCAAACTTTTCCTTATTAGTGCTGCAGGAAACGAAAATAAATACGAGCGCTGATAACAAATGATAGAATCTGTTCATGATTGCTGTTTTATAATTTACCTGTAATGGTCATGTAATTCACCTGTGCCTGCACCAGTTGAACTTGGTGCGTAATCATCGCCTGCCGGGCATTGTCTTCGGCATTCACCTGCTGGATGAAATCACTTGTGCTGATTACAGCGTTATCCAGCTGGGCCTTTGCGGCAGCGGTAACCTGTTGCCTGAGTTTGATGATCTCTTCATCTACGGAGATGAGTTCGCGGAACCTGTTTATTTCTGCTTCCTGCAACTTCATCTGGGTATTGCTGTTAAGGAGAAAGACTTCCTGTTGTATACCAATCAACCTCCTGTTAATGTCAACCAGTTGCTTTTCGCTTTTACTGGTATATAAGTTACCGAGTGACCAGTTGATGCGTAAGCCTCCTAAATAATAAAAATCAAACTGGTTATTCAGCATATTCAAAGCCGGCCGCCCATAGCCACTCTGCAGGAAAAGGCTGGCCCGTGGCCGATTCTTTGCCTGTATCGATTTCAACAGTTGTGTGTTGAGTTTTACCTGGTCGGCGAATAATTTTATTTCGGGCCTGCTGATGTCTGCCGGAAGGTTTGTTTGCGCTATTTCCGGCGTTTCAAAAAATACTTCATTATTCAGCTCCTTTCCAAGGAACATGCCCAATACTTCCAGCAAACCATTTCTTGTTGCAGATAATTCCCTGATGCGTTGTACAGCTTTCAATTGTTCGGCTTTTAACTGGTTAAGGTTAGACCGCAATACAATCCCGTTCTGCACCTGCGCCTCAACCTTATTAATACCGTCATCAATTTCCTTTTTAACCAGGTTAGCCTGCTTCATTTGCGCTTCCATGAACAGTATGTTCATGAATAACTGGTTTATCCTTTCCCGCAGTTTGTATAATTCAACCTCCACTTTTTGCTGTTCCACTTCCGCGTGCAACAGTTGCTTTTCCCGTTCACTCCTGTTCTGGTTTCCATCATACAGCAACTGGCTTATTTCTGCTGACAGTTTATACTGGTCTTTATTTATAGGATCAATTTTGACTCCCGGTAATGACAGGTTAAGGCCGGTTACGTCAGACTGATAGGTTGCCTGCCCGTTAAAAGAGAGCTGGGGCAGGAACCCTTTTTTCAGGTTTTCAACATTTAAACCTGCGGTCTGTTTAACCAGGTCAAGTTGTTTAATAGCGGGAAAGTTGTTTCGGGCCAGCCTGTTTGCTTCTTCCAGGGTAAGCCTTCCCGGTAGCTGGGCGCCGGCAACATTTATAATGAGCGTGAGAAGTATTAAAACTGCCGGCTTACCTATTACTGAGATTTTTTTGATCAGGGCTTGCATAATGATTATTTTTTTATCGAATCAATGATGAAACGCGGAATCTCTTTTTTCCGTTGTTCCATAAGTAGCTTGAATTGAGCATCGTCTATTTGCATATTCAGCCGGAACATCGATTTGCCAACAAATGGGAACACGGTCATGGATATCAGGTTCATGAACAGATGAACCGGGCTTATTTTTTTTATGGTGCCCTTTTTCACTTCACGTTCAATCTGTTCAAGGAATTTCTTAGGCCGGGGCAGGTTTTCTTTACCCCAAATCTTTTCGATGAACCTTTCGGGGTCCTGGTTTATTTCGTTGATCAGGAATGCTGGCAGGTATGGATTTTCAATCATCACTTCCAGGTATTCATGGCAGAACTGTTCTATCTTCTGAAAAAGCGGAAGATCCGATTCAAAAATGAAATTTATTTTAGGGAAGAGTTTCTGTGCCGCTGACGTGAAGATCATTTCAAACAGTTTTTCCTTGCTCCTGAAATAATAATGCAGCAATGCCTTGTTGATGCCTGCTTCATCGGCTATGTCCTGCATGCGTGCGCCGGCCAGCCCTTTAGCTATGAATACTTTTTTGGCGGCAGCGAGGATTTTTTCTTCGGTCGTTTGTGGTGGAATTTTTTTAGCCATATAGTTTAACCAAATGGTTAACAAAGCTACCATAAAATTCCCGGAACAGCCAAACATTTCTTTTTTCCGATCCGGGAATGCGGGTAATTACTTTAACTTATACCTCCAGCCAACATAAACCATCCTTCCTGAAACGGGGCCCCATACCAGTGATGCATCAAAGTAGGGACCAAAGGGCTGGTCAGCCGCAACAATCACATTTTCCTGGAAATAATTGGCCAGGTTTTCTGAGCCGATATAAAAATCCATCGGGTATTTTTTCCCGACTGTTTTTGTTATCTGTGCATTCATCAAAATATATTCGGGAGAAGTTGTTTCCCTTTGATACTGCACCGGGTTCGTTTGTGTGCCCGGAACCCTTTTTTTCCCGACGGCATTGATGGTATAATCAAATTTCCAGCCTTTTACGGCATAAGCCAGGTTGGCAAATGCCCTGCTATTGGCTATCAATGGCCGTTGCAATTCTTTTCCGCCATAGGTTGATTTCACATAAAAATACCGGTAAGCCAGCCGCAGTTCCAGTTTCTTAACCGGTTCTATATTCAGCTCTGCCTGGAAGCTGTTGGAAAAGGAACGTCCAGCAAGGTTATAGAAATTTACTTCACCCGGATTTTCAAGGTCAACCACTACCTGGTTATTGAAATCATTTCTGAAAAAATCCAGGCTCAGGGTTGCTTCACGGCGCAGGAACCTGAACTTCTGGTCTACACTCACACCTTTGTTCCAGGCCACTTCAGCATCAAGGCCATAGGCTTTACCGGGTGCTGCGTTAATAATATTCAGCTTCCTGGAACTTACCAGCACACTGTTGTTTTCTGCAAAAATATTTGCCGTACGCTGCCCACGGCCTGCACTAACCCTGATAGTTGTACCTTTTACAGGTTCATAACGTACATGGATACGCGGAGTTGCAAAGAACCCGAACAGGCTGTTGTGGTCTCCCCGCAGCCCGGCAACAAGGGTAAACTTATCGGTATGAGTGAATGTATATTCAAAGAAGGCACCCGGAACCACTTCTGTTCTTCTGAACCTGTCCAGTTTATACCATTCATCATACTTGTCGTAGAGGAAACTGAAGCCGGTCCTGAATTTATGGTTTGTATTATTTATGATTGACTGGTAGATAAGATTGCCATAAAAATTCTGTTGCTTCGCATCATACCGGGTAAGCCCGAAATAAGAATCCTGCCGGTGGCTGATACCTGCCAGTTGCAACCCGAAGCTCTTATATTTTTTTTCAGGGAACACATAGCCTATTTTGGCAAAGCCTTCATACCTGCTGGTGCTGATGCCCAGTCCGTAATGATTGGTAGTGAATTTATCTTCCGATGCTTTGAATTTCGTTTCTCCGCCAGTACGTTCTTCCCGAAGTACTTTGATGCCGAATTCGGTATGAAAACTTTTACCGTCTTCATACAACCAACGGTTAACCAATCCGAACTGGTTGCCGGTAGGCAGATCCCGGAAACCGTCCTTATTGAAATCTATGGTTGTATTCGTTAAAAAATCATCGTGCAGTAAAACAGCCGTGGACCATTTTTTTCCGATTGATGTCAAATAATTGAGGTTCAGGTCGGTTTTTCCATAATCATTCACATATATGTTGGCAAACAGCTTTTCATCGCTTACATGCTTTTTCATCTCCACATTAATTTGGCCGGCGATGCTTTCATAGCCATTAACAACAGACCCGATACCTTTGGTAAGCTGTATGGATTCTACCCATGGGCCGGGAATTGAATTCAGGCCTAACGTTGTGGCAATGCCTCTTGGCCCGGGAAGGTTTTCAACGGTTAGTTGTGTATATATGCCGCTAAGGCCAAGCAACTGTATCTGCTTTGAACCGGTAACCGCATCATTGAAAGACACATCAACGGAGGGGTTTGTTTCAAAACTTTCGCTCAGGTTACAGCATGCAGCTTTAAAGAGTTCCCTTTCCGTCATCACCTGTGTACGGATGGGGTTTAATGCAGACACATACGTAGAACGTAGCCTGGAAGTAACTACCACTTCATGCAGGTGTTTACCTGACCCGAGTATTATTTTCAGTTCCTTCACATTTTTTATGGTTAACGTATCGGGTTCGTATCCGGAAAAACTTACAACGAGCCTGTCAGTTGTTCCTTCCTGCTTTATATTGAACACACCGGAAGAATCTGTAATGGTGCCCGATGCTGAGCCTAGCCAGGTAATACTGGCTCCTTCCAATGGCCGAAATACGCCTTTTAGGTCTTCCTCCAGCACCACACCTTTTACAAACAAATCAGATTCCGGGGAATTGATTCCAATTACAGGGTTGCCAGTTGTATCATTTACAAGTGTGCTGTCATGAACGGTATTTGAATCTACAGTCCGGTACAGGCAACAGGTGGGAAGTTTATTGTAAACAACATCGGCTGCTTTCCTGTCATCAAGGTCGTGCCCGGCAGCCACAATGCTGTTTTCAATTTTTTCCAGTGTAACTCTGGCGGGATTATATTGCAAAGTCAACAGGTGCGTTTCTTCATCCCAAACAGCCGTATGTACGCCTTTTAGCTTTGCCGCTTTTTCTATGCGGTCTTTACACATGCTGCAGGCGCCGGAAACCCTGAATGTTATGGTTGTATCTGAAGGCAACTGCATGTTGTCTTTTGCCTGTAATGTATAGCCGGCTGTCAGGAACAGCACAAGCATCATATATCTAATATGGAACATGTTGAATTTCTTTTCTTCCGGATATATCTTACTCCGGTAATACAATAAAATTGTTTGTGAATATATTCTCGCAGGCGTACATGCGTTAATGTTATGTTACCTGTTGTAACCTGTTACAAACGATATGGCTACAGGGTTATAAATGGGAAATGAATCTATACAGGTATGATACAGTAAGCCGGTTACGCCCGGCAAAATAAGCGGGAAGGAATCAAATTCTGAACACACAGTTCAGTACAAACGCGGGAATTCCATGCCGTGGTGGCGGGGCATGGCTTTTATGCGTTACCGGTATCTGTTTGAAAGGGGTAGTAACAACCTGTTCTGCCGGATACGTATGGTGCCATTCACTCACTTGCTTTTCCGGTGCAAACAGGTATGAAGAAGCAATATGGTCTTCGCTTAGTTTAAAAAACCGGTAATTGTCTTTACAGCATCCGGATTTGCATTTTCCAATACCGCATTTTTCGCTAACGCATTGTTGTTGCACATAACTGATGCTTGTTGACTTCAGTTTACCGCAACAATAAAACTGCTTTATGCCAATTCCGATGCAGGAAATGGCATACATGGTAACAAGCAGTATGTTAGCCAGTTTTTTCATGATTCAGCGGCAAAGTTAATTTATTTTTCACCGGATTCAAAGGGAAGGATTCATTTTAACAGTATGCACCTGCAATCAAATTGATACAAGTAACTGCAATACAATGACTATGCTGTTGGAGGAAATACCTGATTGGTTTGGCCGCTTAATGATTTCAAGCTGCAAAATACTCGTTACCTTTCGGGTTAAATAACCTACATATGAAAAAAGGGATGCTTACCTTCCTGTTGTTTTTTGCTGCTGCAATGGTGATAGCCCAGCAAAAGCCGGCATATATTTTATATAAAGCCAACGGAAAAAAGGTGTCTTACAAAAAAATGATCCGGTTACTGGCAGGAAAAGACATTGTACTGTTTGGCGAATTTCACAACAACCCGATATCACATTGGCTGGAGCTGGCTGTAAGCAAAGACCTTTCGGAAAAGAAAACCCTTGTTTTCGGTGCTGAAATGTTTGAAGCTGATAACCAGCAGGCTTTAAACGATTTCCTGGCAGGCAAATTATCCGCAAAAGGACTGGATTCGTCAGCCCGGCTTTGGAGCAATTACAAAACAGATTATGCACCGCTTGTACAATTTGCGAAAGAGAAAAAAGCGCCTTTCGTTGCTACCAATATTCCAAGAAAATATGCGTCGCTTGTTTCTAAGAAAGGTTTTGAGGCATTGGATACCATACCTGAAGCCGCCAAAGCATGGATGGCACCATTGCCGATGGATTATGACTCCACGTTGCCTGGTTATGTGAATATGGTTAAGATGATGGGCGGGCATGGCGGCTCAAATATGCCTAAAGCACAGGCAAGCAAGGATGCAACGATGGCATATTTCATATTGAAAAACATCAGGCCCGGTACCCTGTTCATTCATTTCAACGGGGCTTATCATTCAGAAAATTACGACGGCATCAACTGGTATTTGAAAAAGAAAAGCCCGGAACTACGTATCGGTACGATAACAACGGTATCGCAAAAAGACATCAGGAAACTGCTGGAAGAAAATAAAAATAAAGCCGATTATATCATCTGTGTTGATGAAGATATGACCGGTACTTATTGATAGGTGTACGTGCAATTATATTCCACCCTAACTCCATCCTCCTAACATTAATCCCAATTGGCGGGACCTTATTCCTTATTTCTAATTTCTTATTCTCTATATCTTATTCCTTATTCCTACTATCTCCCAAACTCAATTATACAACGCCCCCACTATACCTGCACTCATACCATTCACCGACAGCGCTACAACAGTCAGGTTTCCCGGTAATGCCTGAACAGGAATCGTAAGTTGTTGTGGCGGAATAGGTATGCCATGATAACTGATATTCAGTATGGTTTCATGGCTTACAGATGCTGCAGGAACCTGCACATTACAGGTTGCGGCCATTATGTGCAGGTTAACCTGCCCGGAAAAAGGCAACGGGTGAATCGGGTTGGGTGAATCAAAAGCCGGAATTTGGATGACCAGGTTACCATTAGCCAGCCTGTTTACCGGCATGGATACATAAAAAGGGTCTGCGGTAAATGAAAAACCCTGTATAAACGGAATATAATTAACGGGAACGGTTGTTTCTGCCTGCCCGGAACGAAACCATTGCTGCAGGGCATTGTTGAAACGATACATCAGGCTCCTGTTAACCGGACCGGGTAGCATCGGTTTAAAGGCTTTGCGCAAACTGGCCGAAATAGCTGAAGCGCGTCCTAAAATACTAGCCTGCTTACGTGCAATGGCCGCTTGTTTACCGGTATTGCCTTTTTCCCGTACCAGGTATTCGCCCTTGCGCCTGTAATATATTTTGTTGCCAAAAGTACCTTCAATCTGTGTATCTGTCTGTTTTGCCATATTGTTAACTTTAATTGCTACCGGATAATGTAATACCTGTGTTAGAATACCCGGAAATCGTTGCAAAATTATATGCATTACACAGTTTCCTTTTAGCCTGATGCAATCAATTATCAACAAAAAAACCACAAATTCCTCCAACAAAACACAGCTATTCCGTACTTATTTTTTGGCTGTGCCTGTTACATTGAGTGTATGAAATGTTCAATTTTTACGCATTCACACTTTAAAGCCTATTGCTGATATGATGTATACTTTCCGTACTTATCCTATAAAATATGATGCCTGCGAGATGTACATCCGTGTTATTCAACAGGCATATAAATAATTATACCTTCTCCGTTGCAGCACGGATAAACCATTACTCAATAATCAGAAACGAGCATAGAATCTACCCGGCGTAAAATGCTATTTTTAACTTACAGTTAATTCCCTTCCAGATTCAGGCCAATTCAACCTCAAACATATTGCAACATTTTAATTCAATTTTTTATATCTATCTTCTACCGTGGCTGTATATTAGCATCTAAAAAACATATGAAGCTCTATATACCCCTCTTTGCTTTTACTGTAATGGTTTCCTGCCATGTTTCCGGCCAAACGTTCAACAGGGAAAAAATGGACAGCCTGTTTTCCATTCTGGAAGAAAAGAATAAGGCGATGGGAACAATTTCTATTGCAAAGCATGGAAAACTGGTTTACCAGAGAAGCATTGGTTATGCTTCCATTAATGAGCAGGAAAAAATAAAGGCATCTGCCGCAACAAAATACAGGATCGGTTCCATAACAAAAACATTCACAGCCGTCATCATTTTCCAGCTTATTGAAGAGAAAAAATTATCATTAACAGATAATCTGTACTCTTTTTTCCCTTCATTGCCTAACGCAGACAAGATTACGATTGACAATATGCTGAGCCACCGCAGCGGTTTACATAATTTTACTGACGACAGCCTGTATTTCACATATCATACAAAACCCATTACGCAAAAACAGTTACTTGACATCATTGCCGCAACCACGCCTGATTTTGAACCCGGTAAAAAAACACAATACAGCAATACCAATTATACGTTACTGGCCTTTATTGCTGAAAAAATAACAGGGAAGACCTATAGTCAACTGCTTACAGAAAGAATCACCAAAAAACTGTCGCTTACCGATACCTATGCAGGCGGTAAGACCAGTATCAGCAATAACGAATGTTATTCATACAGCCGGATAAACAACTGGTTACAGGAGCCGGAAACCGACCTCAGTGTTTCCATCGGAGCCGGAAACATCGTTTCTACCGCCAACAACCTGGTAACATTCATCGAGGCCCTGTTTAACGGAAAACTGGTATCTGACAGCAGCCTGGCCAACATGAAAAAGATTCGTGAAGGCCTGGGCATGGGTTTGTTCAGGATACCGTTTTACGACCGGTTTGCTTATGGCCACAATGGAAGCATCGACGGGTTTGGATCCACGTATGCTTATTTTCCAAAAGACTCTGTTGCCATATCCTATTGCACTAACGGGATGGTATATCCGATGAATGACATACTTATCGGCATTTTATCCATTTACTTTAACCGCAAATACGAGTTGCCGGCATTCAACACAAAAGCGCTTACAGAAACTGAGCTTGATTCATATACCGGAACCTATTCCAGCAAAGACTTTCCGCTGGCCATCACTATCAGCAAAGATGGAGCCGTGCTCATGGCCCAGGCTACCGGCCAGTCGCAATTTCCGCTGGAATATGAAGGAAAGGCTGTTTTTAAATTCGATCCGGCAGGCATCATCATCAAATTTGATACCGGCAAAAAATCATTCACCCTTAAACAGGCGGGCAGGGAATACCTGTTTACAAAAGATAACTAAGAAGCCGGGCATGCATTATGTAACTAACGTATAGGTATATACGCATTTTATCAAGTTGGCGTTCTTCAATATTGCTGCCTGTTTTCAGCTTATTTCCTGTGGTTTATCCTGAAATGCACGGATATATTTTCGGTTTATACCTGGTAAAATTACTTTATACCGATGTTTATTTCCCAAAGGCTTTCATTTTTGAAAACTAACTTATATCTTGTGAATGAAACCATGTTTATCCCTATGAAAAAGAAAACAACCATCCTGGCTATTGCCATTATTCTTTCCATTGGCCCTTTACAGGCGCAATTAAAATCAACCCCGCATTGCCCGCCTTTCAATATAGATTTCCTGGAAGGGT
>CALKVC010000012.1 GCA_937996595.1 uncultured Chitinophagaceae bacterium | reverse complement strand
GATGTGATGAAAGCCCTGATGCAGGGCCTCACCCTTGCCATGAGCCTGCTGCCGGAAGAGATACCGGTTGCGTTCAGCACATTCCAGGCATTGGGCGCCTACAGGCTGCTGAGAAGCCAGGTGATTGTGAAACAGCCGCAGTATGTGGAAACACTGGGTTCCGCCACTGTAATTTGTGCAGATAAAACCGGCACACTTACACAGAACCGTATGCAACTGGACTTTCTTTTTGATGCAGCTACCGGTAAGTCTGTTCCGGCCGAAGTAGGACATAATATTCCGCACGAATTGCTTGAATACGCCATGTGGTCCAGTGAAACCAATCCTTTCGACCCGATGGAAAAAGCCATTCACGGATTATACGGCAAAACAGCGTCTATTGATAAACGTTTGCAATATACGCAGGTGCATGAGTACCCGGTGTCCGGCAGGCCCCCCATGATGACGCATATTTTCAGCAACAGGGATAGCGGATTTGTAATTGCTGCCAAAGGGGCTCCGGAAGCTATCCTGGTACAAAGCGATTTGCCGGAGGATAAAAAAAAGGAATTCGAAAATCAAAGCATTGAATACGCCCGCAGCGGCTATCGGGTACTGGGTGTGGGAAAGGGAATATGGAATGAAAAAAAATGGCCGGCATCACAGGAAAGCTTCACATTCCAGTTTCTCGGGCTCATCGCTTTCCTCGATCCGCCAAAAGAAAATATGGCGCAAACCATCAGTAAGTTTTATGATGCAGGCATTGAAGTGAAGGTAATAACGGGCGATTATGCAGAAACTACGATGGCTATCGCCGCCCAGGCAGGTATACGTAACAACAAGAAATGCCTGCTGGGTAAAGATGTGCTTCAGATGGAACAGGAACAATTACAGGTTGAGGTTAAAGAAGTGAACATCTTTGCCCGAATGTTCCCGGAGGCTAAAATGAAAGTGATAGAAGCGCTGAAAGCAAACGGGGAAGTGGTTGCCATGACAGGTGACGGTGTAAATGACGGCCCTGCATTAAAGGCATCGCACATTGGTATCGCCATGGGCAAACGGGGGAGTGATGTGGCTAAATCGGCAGCATCATTGATTCTGGCAGATGATGATCTGTCGCATATGGTGGATGCCGTTGCGCTTGGCAGAAAAATATATGATAACCTGAAAAAAGCGATCCAGTATATCGTTTCTATTCATATTCCCATCATATTGATTGTTACGCTGCCGTTACTGCTGATGTGGGATTTTACCGATATATTTTCACCGGTACATGTAATATTCCTGGAACTCATCATGGGGCCAACCTGTTCCATCATTTATGAGAATGAACCGATGGAACCGGGAACCATGAACCGCCCTCCCCGTAAAATGAGCTATACCTTCCTTTCATTCAACCAGTTGTTTCTTAGTATCGTGCAGGGATTGATGATTACCGCCGGTTGCCTGGGCGCGGGTTATTATTACCTGCAGCAACAGGCAGATGAAACCGAGGTAAGAACGGTTATCTTTATTACACTGCTATTATGCAATATCTTTTTAACACTGGTTAACCGCTCTTTCCGCCTGTCCATATTATCAACCTTGAAATACCGGAATAACCTGGTACCCTTCATTATTACCGTTACATTAATTTTTCTGCCGGTGATCCTGTATGTACCTTATATGCAGCAATTGTTCAGGTTATGCCCCCTTCCGGTGCCGGTGTATGTAACCTGTGCTATTATTGCATTTGCTGCCACCATGTGGATGGAAATATGGAAAAAGGTACACTTCGGTATTTACAGTACAGGAAGCGAAACTGAGAGCTAGCATCTGGAACTGCTGATCATTATTCCGGATGATTAACATCATGCAATAGTTACTTTTTTTTAATGTAATTTGTATTATTAAAATCAGGTTATGAAAACAATAATGGTTCCTACCGACTTTTCTCCCAATGCCAACAAAGCATTGGATTTTGCTGTTGAAATTGCATCCATGGCAAGGGCTTCAATTATGATCATTTATGTAAACGACCTGTTAGACATAGCATTCCGTGATAAAACGGCATTGGAAATAAAACACGGGCTGCCGGCTGATGAAGCGGCAGAAGCCGAACTGGAACAGATGTGCAGTACCATAAGGCAAACCATGCACCTGGAAGCAAATTACCAGGTTTATGGCGGTACGGTTTCAGCTGCAATCATTGATGCGGCATCAGAAACAGGTGCCGACCTGGTTGTTATGGGAACATTGGGCAATACCGGTTTTAAAGAAAAGCTGGTTGGCAGCATTACTGCTTCCATCATCAGTAAATCACCGGTACCGGTAATGGCTGTGCCCATCCTTAGTGAATGGGAAGTGCCAAAAAATATCATGATGGCGGTAAATCATTTTGATGAACGCCCGGCAAGTATCGACATCGTTTTCAAAATGGCAAAGTACTTTAATGCAAAAGTTACGGTAGCCGTTTTTACCGATCAGGATACTGCTGATGCTGCCGATTACCTGGAGAATACCCGTGGCGTAATATCTTACGGCCAGGAACTGGAATCAATGTATAAGGATGTTAATGTAGCTTCTGTAAGGCTTTTTGGGCATAAGTTCCAGGAATCCATTGATGATTATATTGAATCAGGGAATGTGGATATGCTGGTGATGTTCACCCATAAAAGGAATTTCATTGAAAGCGTGTTTAACAGGAGCGTATCTTCAAAGATGTCATATCATACCAATATCCCGTTGCTTACCATTCCGGTTGCTTAACATTAATACGCAGTTATTAACATCAGGCACTGATTGGCCGGATAATAGGTGTTTACATAAAAACCTGCAATTATGAAAACGATAATAGTACCATCTGATTTTTCTAAAAACGCATCAGTTGCCTTACGCTATGCCATCAGGTTTGCCGCCGTTGTTAAAGCAAAACTGGTTGTATTTCACTGTGCACATATTTCCCCGTATATCCTGGCAACGGCATCAGCCAGCGATGAGCAGGTGAATACACTGATAAATGAAGATGTTGCATTCAAATCAAAAAAACTGGAAGAACAGGTAAGCAGGGAATATAAATCACTGGGGATAAAAAAAATACCGGCTGGCACAACCTTGCTGGTGGAATCTAAACCGCTGCTGGTTGATAATATTATTGAAGTTGCCGGCAGGTTTGGTGCAGACCTTATTATTACCGGAACGCATGGTGCAACAGGGTTAAACAGGTTCTTCTTTGGTTCCAATACATCTGCACTCATATCAAGGTCACCGGTTCCCGTACTGGCCATACCGGAAAAGACAAAGTATGCGGCAATCCGGAAAATTGCTTTTTCATCTGACCTGGAGAATATAAACAGTGAATTAAAACGGCTGATACCGTTTGTAAATGCATTGAATGCAAACCTGGATATAGTGTTCTTTGATTATGGGTTAGATGCCGTTGATGCACTTATAAAAAAGGGAAATGAAGCAATCGGAAAATCAGGCTACAAAAAAATAAAGCTGCTTAAAAAGAAAGCCAGTATAGAATATTCGCTGGTTAAGCAGCTGAAAAAATTCCTTGCATCCGGAAATTACCAATGCCTGGTGATGTTTACAAAGGAACGTGGCTTCTGGAGCAAACTCTTTTATGGGGGAAAAACAGAAAACATGTCTTATTCAGTAAAAATGCCTTTATTGAGTTTTAAGAAGTGATGCGAAATTTTCCCGGTGTTATATAATAAACCAGATGAGTAATGCAGCCGAAACACCCATCAATAGCAGTGTAAGGGTTCCAAGGAAATTTGACAACCGGTTGTTGGTATATTCCTGCATTATTTTCCTGTTATTGCAAATATGTAATATGATGGCTATGATTACCGGGGCTGTAATGCCATACAATACGGCCGTATATAAAAGGGCTTTTACCGGATCTATTCCGGCAAACTGTATCACCAGTCCACCAATGGTTGAAACGATCATAATGAGATAAAATCCCTTTGCTTCGTGGAATTTTTTATCAAGCCCTTCCTTCCAGTTCAGTGTTTCTGCTACAATATATGATACCGATCCTGCCAGGACGGGGATAGCCACAAAACTGATACCGATAACGCCGGTGGCAAAAAGAAGATATGCCAGGTTTCCGGCTACAGGTTTAAGCGCTTTGGCAGCATCTTCCACCGTATTTACCGACAGGATTCCGTTAGTATGTAAAACGGTACCGGCCGTGAGGGTGATGAAATACATGACCAGTACGGAAAAGAACATCCCATACAGGATATCTTTTTTCATATGCGGAAGAATGAACTTGTCCAGGATGATATGCTTTTTCTTTCCATGAAACATTTCCGTTTCCATGGAAGCCTGCCAGAAGAACAGGTAGGGGGAAATAGTTGTTCCCAAAATGCCTACCAGTACCGCCAGGAATTCTTTCGTGAATGCCAGGTTCGGGATGAAAGTGGATTTCAGGATATCTCCAAAATCCTGTTTTACCAGGAAGGGTACAAGCAGGTATACCAGAAGCGCCAGGCAAAGATATTTCATAATTGCGGCCAGCTTACGGTAAGATAATATAACAGTAAAGTATAATAGCAGTATTGTAAACAGGATGCTGAAAAAAGCAGCGGGAATTTTCGGGAATATGAGGTTTGATACGGCACCCATGCCGGCAATATCGGCGGCAATGTTCAGTATAATGGCCGGGCAACTGAAAAATATGAGCAGGTAAAGCACCCATTTCGGATAATTGTCTTTTACAATACCTGCCAGCCCGCGGTTGGTTACAATCCCGATGCGGGCACACATTTCCTGTATCGAATACATCAGCGGGAAAGATATGAGGGCAGTCCATAAAGTGGCTAATCCAAAACGGGCACCGGCCTGCGAATACGTGGCGATGCCGGAAGGATCATCATCACTGGCGCCGGTAACCAGGCCGGGGCCAAGCATTTTCCAAAACCGTTGCAACCGGTTTTTAGATGTATGTTTTGCGCTCATGGTTTTGAAAGGTACAAGCAAAATTGAAACGAAATGTGTTTGGTTCAATACATTGGATTCGGATCTGGCAATTTTTTTACAGCATCGGGCAGGGCCCGTTCAGATATAAGCATAAAAAAGCAGGCCAGGCTTTGCAAAGATTCGAGGTTTCATTCCCAAGTTTTCACATCCGGTGGCCTGCTGTTATTTGTAGCGGTTAGTCAACGTACTCTTTGGCAATCTTGTCTTTGAAGTTACCGGCAAATTTGAAACCTTCATTTGCCTTTTCCATTACTACTTCGCCCAATTCATTTACTTTTCCTGTGATCCTGTTGCCAAATTCTTTCGCTTTTCCCGCCATTTTTTTCCGGGTTTCAGAGCCTTTGTCTGGTGCCAGTAATAAGCCTGCAATTACGCCTGCTGCTGCGCCTGCCAGTAAAGCCAACCCGATTTTAGCGTTATTGTTCATGTCTTCCTGTTTTATTTATATCATAAAATTATCCCCGGCAAGGGCTGATTTGTATGAGGAATATCAGTCGTTTCATTGAACCATATCAGTTAAGGAAAACACATACCCGTTTCATGAAAACAAGTTGTAACAGCTTATTATATGAATGGTTTAAAGAAGAATACCGGCCTTTTTTTTACCTGTATCTTTTACAGTATTATGATTAAACATAGCAGCAACCGGTTTACATTTGCAACTTTCCATAAAGGCTGCAGCCATTATTAAAACAGATAAAAATAAGTTTATGTCAATAAAAGAGCAGTTTGATCAAGCCGTTTCCGATAGTAAGCAGCTTTCGCAAAAACCAGCCAACGACACCCTGCTGCAATTATATTCTTTATATAAGCAGGCAACAGAAGGCGATGTGAATACAGAAGCGCCAGCCAATATGTTCGACTTTGTAAATAAAGCAAAACACGAGGCCTGGTCTGCCCTTAAAGGAAAATTACCCGAAGAAGCCATGCAGGAATATATCAGCCTGGTAAACAGGCTGAAAGGGTAGAGGGAATATGGCATTCCGGGAACAGTAACGAAGCCGGTGCTGTTTATTTGACTGTTTAATGACCGGTTAGTAAAATAAATAGCCGGTAAATTCGTTACAAATGCCTGTTTTCTGTTAAACAAAGTATAAAAGAAACCTGGCATGCAGCGCTTATATTTTTTTTAAGAACTGCCGGTATATATTTGCACCTGATACAGTACATGAACGTGGTTTATTACTGCCATCAATCACGCTACATTGCCCGGTGAACCTGTAAAGCCGGCTTTTGCTAACCAAACAGCCAATATCTATCGGTTTAGAAGGAAACCTTCTTAATTAAATATTTGAAAAACCGGAATAGTATGAAAAACAACCAGATGAAGAAACTCCTCGCGTTCATTTCCCCCTTATTAATACTGATGATTCACCTGCCTTTTGTATTTGCAAGAACAGCGCATGCAACAGGTAAACGAATCAGCCCTGTTGTTAATGAGCATAAGCCTGCTGATGTAACATCGGGGCATACAGGCTATCAGTTGGTTTATGAACAGCTTAACCTGCAGGCACTGGGCTTGTCGGAAGAAGCATTTCGTTTTGCCATAAAGGGTTTTGACCGGTTGGTGGAAAATGGGAAAATAAAGAAAGATAGCCTGCTGTCGATCGTTGATTTTTCTAAACCATCATCACAAAAAAGGTTGTTTGTGATTGACCTGAAAAACAGCCGGGTATTATTCAATACTTATGTGGCACATGGCCAGGGCTCAGGTGAAAAATTTGCCAGGCATTTTTCTAACATCCCGGAAAGCTATCAAAGCAGCCTGGGATTCTATATCACCGCAGATACATATACCGGGAAAAATGGTTATTCCATGAACCTTACCGGCGTGGAAAAAGGGATTAATGACAAAGCAGAAAGCAGGGCGATTGTAATGCATGGCGCTCCCTATGTACATGAATCATATATCAGGTCGCAGGGGTATATCGGCAGAAGCTGGGGTTGCCCGGCAGTGCCGGAAAAATGGAACAGGCCCATCATTGAAAGCATTAAAAACGGGTCCTGCCTCTTCCTGTACAGCAATAATAAATATTACCTGAAACATTCCAGTATACTGAACAGCTAACGAGTTGTGCTATTAAAATAGCTAAAATTATTATGGTAGTTACATAATCAGCTTAAAGTATCTGCACTAAAAATAGAATTACTGCAGTTGATGCTACCGAAGAACTAATGTTGAACAAAGCTCCTTCCCGCAATCGGGCTGTATATCGATTGCGGGTGCCCTTTTTGGGTCCGTTTTTGGGCAAGCAAAAAGGGACAAGACACAATTGTAAAGGAATAGCAAGAAAAAACAGACAATCTAATAGCACAAAACATTAAATAGCTGATCGAATTTGCATCCGGATGCAAAAATGTGAAGATGCCACGTATAATATACGTGGCATTTTTATACAGTTATACCGGCAAATGCCAATCACTTTCCGGCGTTTTGTTATCTTCACATAAATATTTTGTCCATGAACCTGCGTGATGTACTTACCGGAACCGGTGTTGCCATCGTAACACCTTTTAAGGAAGATTTTTCAGTAGATTTTCCGGCACTGGAAAAACTGATTGACTTTATCATCGGTAACGGCGTGGAGTATATTGTAACGCTTGGCACAACAGGTGAAGCGCCTGTGCTTTCGGCAGCAGAGAAAAAAGAGATCATCCATTGTACCTGTGAAAAAGTAAATGGGCGTGTACCCGTAGTAGTTGGTATCGGGGGAAATGATACGGCTTCCGTAGTGATGGATTTACAAACCTATCCGCTCGGTAAAGCCATTGCCGTATTAAGTACCAGCCCGTATTACAACAAACCATCGCAGGAAGGATTGTACCAGCATTATAAAGCGCTGGCCGAAGCATCTCCCAGGCCTGTCATATTATATAATGTACCCGGCCGTACCAGCCGGAATATGACGGCAGCCACTACCATCAGGCTCGCAAAGGAAGTGCCCAATATTGCCGGAATCAAGGAAGCCAGTGGCGATATGCAGCAATGCATGGAAATACTCAGGCACCGGCCGGCCGGCTTCCTGGTGGTAAGCGGCGATGATGCCCTTGCATTACCCCAGCTTGCCTGCGGTATGGAAGGTGTTATCAGCGTTGCCGCCAATGCCTATCCAAAAGCGTTTTCAACCATGGTCAGAAAATGCCTGAACCGTGAATTCCCGGAAGCCATCAGCATCAACAACGGCCTCATGGATGCATACGACCTGATGTTTTCTGAAAACAATCCCGCCGGTGTTAAAGCATTCCTATATGAAATGGGATACCTTCAAAATGTAACCCGCCTGCCGGTTGTGCCGGTAAGTGTCGCCCTGCAGCAATCAATAAAAAAATTCCTGGGAAAGTAAAGGGTATGGCTGTAACAATATATTTGGGTTACCCTGTTATGATATTCAGCTAAATTTTTGTTTTCTTAATCCTTCCAGGTATGCTTCCAGTTGCGCCAAACTGAAACTGCTCAAATTGTTTTCTTTTGTTACCAGGGCTTTTTGTGCCACCAGTACACCATACCTGGTATCATCCATGCCGTCTGTATGATGCGCATCAGGATCAATGGAAATCAGCACGCCCTTTTCAATTGCATACCGGATATGCCGCCAGTCTATATCAAGCCTGCTCGGATGTGCATTCAGTTCAATAACCACCCGGTTGGCAGCACAGGCATCAATGATCAGCCGGTGGTTTACCGGGTAACCGGCCCTGCTCAGCAATAACCGGCCGGTCATATGGCCCAAAATAGTTGTATACGGATTTTCAATAGCTTTCAGCAGCCGGGCCATGGCTTTCTCTTCCGTCATTTTTAAATTGCTGTGTACAGATGCAATCACCAGGTCGAATGTAGATAAAACCGCATCACTGTAATCAAGGCTTCCGTCATTCAGTATATCCGATTCAATACTCTTAAATATCCTGAACGGCTTTAATTTTTCATTCAATGCATCAATTAGCCGGTGCTGTTCCCTGATCTTTTCCTCATGAAGCCCCTGGGCATAAAAGGCAGATTTACTATGGTCGCTGATTACCAGGTATTCAAGTCCGCGGTTGATGGCAGCCGCTGCCATCTCTTCCAGCGAATGGCTTCCATCACTCCAGTTGCTGTGGCAATGGATGATGCCCCGGATATCTTCTGGTTGTATTATTTGAGGCAGGGGGCCTTTCCGGGCCAATTCGATCAGTTCGGGCGCTTCACGTAATGGGGCAGGGATGAATGATATGCCGGCTGCTTCAAAGTATTCCCTTTCATCTTTTGCCCCGGTTAACGGTTCCTTAATGGTTGATTGCCATTCTTCATAAAAAGGTTCTGAAGAAGATGTACGGATCAGTGATTGTGTAAACGGTTTATTGCCGGACGGATAAATTTTTACAGGTATGCCGGTAATGGTATCATACATGATAAATCCTTCGCCGCGTTCTTTTAAAGTAAATCCTTCCGTAACTGATAAAGTTGATTCTAATGTTGCAGCATCCGCTTCCACCAGCAACTCAAGTTCATTAACCACTTCAAACTGCCGTTTAAATAGGCCGGTTAACGCAACCTGTTTGCCGGGAAATATTTTTACGAAGAAACTTTCCACTTCAGGTGCAATCAATGCAACCTGCGCATACAGGTAACTGCCTTTATGCTTGTTATAAAATTCAATCGTATCAATGATGTTCTGTTGTGTTTTTTCACCAAAGCCCTTATATAATTTTAACCTGTTCTCTTTGCATGCATATAATAACTCACCAACAGATTCTATCTCCATTTCCTTCCAGATACTGTTAATTTTTTTTGGTCCAATGCCTTTAATGTTTAACATTTCCAAAACCCCCGGAGGCGTTTTTTGGATCAAATCTTCCAGTATTTTCAATTTTCCGGTCTTCAGCAGTTCTTCAATTTTTTGAGCCGATGAGGATCCGATTCCCTTTAATGCGGAAATTTTTTCTACCGATAACTCATGTAAGGGCACTTGTAATTTTTCAATAGCGAATGCCGCCGATGCATACGACTTCGATTTAAAACTGTTCTCACCATGTATGTCCATCAGTTTCGCCAGTAATGAAAATGAATCTGCAATTGAATAATTATCCATGATTCAAATGTAATTAAACGCAACTTAATATAAGCGGGAAGTGTAAAAATAAACAGCGGGGAAAAATTTGGCAGGTCTGTTGAAACGCTTGCCAGGAAAGGGTTTTACAGGTATTGGCATAAAAAAAGTCCCGGAAGAACCGGGACTCATTATCTTTCGCTCTGTAAAAAGAATTAAATTATTTCTTTTTAGGAGCTGCCTTCTTAGTAGCGGCTTTTTTTGGAGCAGCTTTCTTAGTAGCGGCTTTCTTAGTAGCAGCTTTTTTAGGAGCAGCTTTCTTAGCAGCAGCTTTCTTTGGAGCAGCTTTTTTAGTAGCAGCTTTCTTTGGAGCAGCTTTTTTAGTAGCAGCTTTTTTCTTTGTAGCCATTTTTTAAAATTTAATTGGTTAGTAAATAATACTTAAAAATAAATACTATTTTGATACTACCAAAAAAAATATTAAAAAAATTATGCTGATGCTACTACCTCACTCACAGAAACAAAGGTCTTATCACCTTTTGTTTTCCTGAATTCAACAACACCATCTGTTAATGCAAAGATGGTAAAGTCTCTTCCTATACCAACATTTTTACCGGGATGGTAAACAGTACCACGCTGGCGAAGGATGATGTTTCCAGCAAGTGTTGCCTGGCCACCGTAAATCTTTACACCTAATCTTTTGCTTTGTGAATCACGTCCGTTCTTTACCGAACCTTCACCTTTTTTATGTGCCATGTAATTTTATTTTAGAATGCTGAACTTTAAATTTTAAATGGATTTAAAATTCAAAATGTATGATATAAAATGAATTAAGCTATTGCAGTCACTTTAATATGCGTATACTGGGTACGGTGACCATGCTTTTTGCGGAATCCTTTTCTCCTTTTCATCTTAAAAGCAATCACTTTATCACCCTTAATAAGGTCATTCAGTATTTCTGCTTTTACAACTGCTTTTACATCATTGCCACTCACTAACGCATTACCGTTATGGGTGATCAACACGTCGGAGAATTCAACAGAATCCCCTGTCTTGCCCTCAATATGGGGCACATACAAACTGTCTCCGGCTTTCACTTTAAATTGCTGGCCTGCGATTTTTACTATTGCTAACATAACATACCTAAATTTAGGACGGCAAAGGTAAGGATTTATAGTTTATTGAACTACATTTTTTTGAAGATTGTGTATAATATATGTCCCGTTACCCCGATGGTATTTGCAGACATTGACTATCAATGATTTGAACGTCAGCATCCGGCCATCTCCCGGCATCAGCCCCGCTTTCCGCTGCAAGTCCTCGCCCGGCCCGGCCGGCCTGCGGGCTTTCCGCTTCAATCGGGCGTATATTTCAGCTGCATAGCATTTCCCCGGCATCCCCAATCACGCATCCCGTATCCTGTATCCCGCATCTTATCCCTATATTCGTAACCAGCTATGAATCAAATCAAAAAAATTGCGGGTATCATATATAGTATATATGCATTTGCCATTTTTATCGCATTAATGTTCATATTGTTCCCATTTGTAATATTCTCTTCATTTTTCGGGAAAGTCAGGGGTGGAAATATGATATATAATATATGCAGGTTTTGGGCCGATATCGCCCTGTTCTTATGGGGCATGCGTCACCGGAATATTTATGAAGCACCCGTGAGAAAAGATCATGCAGTAATATATGTGTTCAACCATATTTCATATATGGACATCCCATTCATGATGAAAACCTTCAGGCCACAGCCGGTACGCATCCTTGGTAAAGCAGGCATGGCAAAGATCCCGGTGTTCGGCTTTATCTACCGCGAAGCCGTGGTACTGGTTGACCGGGAAAGCGAAGCGGGCAGGCAACAAAGTGTAAAAGAACTTAAACAGGTACTCGCTAAAAATATATCCATTGTGATAGCACCCGAAGGAACGTTCAATATGACCCATAAACCGCTGAAAGAATTTTACAATGGTGCTTTCCGGATTGCCATGGAAACCAATACACCCATTCAGCCGGTTTTATTCCTGGATGCATACGACAGGCTGAATTATAAAAGCATATTTTCACTTACGCCGGGCCGGTCAAGAGCCGTATTTTTGCCGGAGATACTTCCCGGCAATGATGTACAGCAGTTGAAACAACAGGTGTATGATGCCATGGAATCGGGACTAACCAGGTATAAAGCAAGCTGGATACATGAGTAATGAAAAAGCAGGATTGTTTGATGCTGAAAAAAAATCGGCGCTTTGGGCAGCAGTCATCCTGCCGCTGGCATTGCCAACAGTGTACACATATGCAGTTCCTCATCATTTAATGGCACAGGCCGTTCCCGGTAAACGGGCGGAAGTTGTTTTCGGAAAAAACAAGAAATATGCAGGCGTTATCAGCCAGCTTGTTACGGAAGAACCCGCTTACCGTACCAAACCCATCATCAGTATTCTTGATGAAACACCGCTGATATTTGATGCCCAGTTGAAACTGTGGAACTGGATAAGCAGGTATTATATGTGTTCCGAAGGGGAAGTGATGGCGGCAGCCCTGCCCACCAATTTCAAACTGAGCAGCGAAACCATTCTTATATATAATGAAGAGGCCGGCGACGATTTTACCCATCTTTCTGATGATGAATTTATAGTGGCAGAAGCACTCCTGCTTAAAAAACAGTTGAACCTTACCGAAGTGCAGCAAATCCTTGATGTAAACCATGTTTACCCGGTTATAAAAAAGCTAATCGACAGGAACGTCTGCCATACCTGGGAAAAACTGAATGAACGGTATAAAGCCCGCAAAGAAAATGTTGTAACCCTCAATCATCAGTATGATAATGAAGAAAGCCTGTCGGCCCTGCTCAACGACTGGAAAGGAGCGCCCCGGCAGATGGAACTGCTCCTGTCTTTCCTGCACCTGCAAAAAACCACCGGCGATGTGTTGCAGACCGACCTGTTGAAGAAATCAGGTGCCACAGCCGCTCAACTGAAAGGCCTGGCCGATAAGGGGGTCCTTGCTATTGAAAAAAGGAATGCCGACCGGTTGAAGCCGATGTCCGCACATATTGATATCAATTTTCAACTGAGTGCTGCCCAACAGCAAAGCCTAAACGAAGTAAGGCATGCTTTTACCGAAAAACAGGTATGCCTGCTGCATGGTGTAACCGGTAGCGGCAAAACGATGCTCTATATAAAATTGATTGAGGAGTATTTTTCAAAAGGCGAGCAGGTGCTGTACCTGTTACCGGAAATTGCCCTTACGGCACAGATCATCCGCAGGCTGCAAAAACATTTTGGCGGGAATATCGGTATCTACCATTCAAAATTCAACGACCAGGAAAGGGTGGAAATATGGAACAAGGCCAGGAGCGGGGAACTGCGAATCATTCTCGGCGCCAGGAGTGCCCTGTTCCTTCCGTTCAATAAGCTGGGCCTTATAATTGTAGATGAAGAACACGACGCCTCATACAAGCAGCAGGAACCCGCACCCCGTTACCATGCAAGGGATGCTGGCGTTTATTATGCTTCGCTCTTTCATGCTAAAGTATTGCTTGGCAGCGCTACGCCATCACTGGAAAGTTATTTCAATGTGCAGCAGCAAAAGTATGGGCTGGTAAAACTTGCGGAAAGGTTTGGGGGTATCGAATTGCCGAAAATAGAAATCGTGAATACCCGCCAGGTACAACAGAAAGGCAAAGTGATGATAAGCCCGCAACTGAAAGATGAGATGCAGCAGGCGCTGGCGGCCGGTAAACAGGTGATATTATTCCAGAACCGCCGTGGGTATAATCCTTACTTAATCTGTGGAACCTGCGGGTTTATTCCGCAGTGTACCCATTGCGACGTATCCCTTACATTGCATAAATACAGCAATAAGCTGCATTGCCATTATTGCGGCAGTACCTATCCCAAACTGGTTACCTGCCCGGCCTGTGGAAGCAATACATGGCTGGAGAAAAATTTTGGAACAGAAAAAATAGAAGAACAACTGGAATCTGATTTCAGTAATTACCGGGTTGCCAGGATGGATATTGACAGCATCCGGGGAAAAACGGCGCACGATAACCTGATCAGGCAGTTTGAACAGAAAAGGATTGATATACTCGTTGGTACGCAAATGGTAGTTAAAGGGCTTGATTTTGACAATGTAAGCCTGGTTGGTATACTCGACGCCGACGGATTGCTCAGTTTTGCCGATTTCAGGGTTAATGAACGGGCTTTTCAGTTAATGGAACAGGTGAGTGGAAGGGCTGGCCGGAAAGAGGAGCAGGGAACCGTGCTGATACAGGCGGTACAGGTAAAACATCCTGTTATTTCCATGGTACAGGAACATGATTACAAACAGTTTTATACATTTGAAATAGCAGGGCGAAAAGAATTTTTTTACCCGCCTTTCAGCCGTATCGTGCAACTTACTTTAAAACATAAGGATAATGGCACGCTTGATGCTGCAGCAGAAAAACTGGCAGCACTGCTGCGTCAGGACCTGAAAGATTATGTAGTTGGCCCGGCTACTCCTGTAATTGCACGAATCCGTAACCAGTACCAGAAAGAACTGCTCATCAAATTACCCAAAGAGCAGGGAATGGGCTTTACGTATAAAAAGGTGATCAGGAACCATATTAATTTATTGCTGGCAGAGAAACAGTATAAGTCGGTAACGGTGGTGGTGGATGTGGATCCGGGGTGAGATGTGAGATGTATGATTTGTGATGTATGATGTATGATTTTTGATGTATGATGTATGATGTGAGATTTTGGGAGGGGTTGATGCTAATTGCAAATGTAGTTCAAATGAAAGGCTGAACGTTATGGAAAAAATAGAGATAAAGCACAATGTATCGCTTAAAAAGTTGAATACGTTCGGTATTGATGTTATGGCTGGCAACTTTACCAGTTTCCAAACCGTAGCATCATTGCAGGACGTAATAGAAACATATAGGAAACAAACGCTACAATACAAATCTCAATTGTTGGTATTGGGGGGGGGCAGCAATATCCTGTTTACAAAAGATGTTGAAGGGCTGGTGCTGAAAAATGAAATTACCGGCATTGAAAAAACGGGTGAAGATGCTGATTTTATTTACATAAAAGCAGGTGCAGGCGAAAACTGGCACCGGTTTGTACTGTATTGCCTGGAGCATGATTATGCCGGTGTGGAAAACCTGGCCCTGATACCGGGCAGTGTTGGCGCATCGCCCATGCAGAATATTGGCGCATATGGCGCAGAGATCAAAGATGTATTTCATTCGCTGGAAGCAGTAGAAATAAGCACCGGCAACATGGTTCGGTTTTCAAAATCCGACTGTGCCTTCGGTTACCGCGAAAGTGTTTTCAAAAACAAATGCAAAGGTGAATATATCATCACTTCAGTTACGTACCGGCTTAATAAAGTGCCGGTATTTAATACAAGTTATGGGGCTATTGAAGCTGAACTGGAAAAAGAAAATGTATCTGAAAGAAGTATCCGGTCCATTGCCAGGGCCGTTATCAATATCCGCAGCAGTAAATTGCCCGACCCGGCTGTTATAGGCAATGCAGGCAGTTTTTTTAAAAACCCAGAGATAAGTGAAAACCATTATAAAGACCTCCAGGAACGTTTTCCCGGCATCGTTGGTTACCCTGTTGGAAACAGTATGGTTAAGCTGGCTGCCGGATGGCTGATTGAGCAATGCGGTCCCGTTACCGGAAAAAGCTGGAAGGGGTACCGGAACGGTGATGCAGGCTGCCATGAAAAACAGGCCCTGGTTTTGGTAAACTATGGCAAAGCATCCGGGGCTGACATATATAACCTGA
>CALKVC010000011.1 GCA_937996595.1 uncultured Chitinophagaceae bacterium | reverse complement strand
ACGGCGAATGATTTTATCAAGGTAGCACAGGATGTGAGCGGCATCCAGTTAGACTGGTACAAGGAATACTTTGTAAATTCCACCAAAACGATCAACTACAGTATCGACAGTCTTTGGGAAGAAAACGGAGTTTCAAAAGTGAGGATGAAACGCATTGGCCTTTTCCCGATGCCTGTTGACCTGCAGCTTACATTCAAGGATGGCACTTCAGAAATGCATCATATTCCGCTTAACCTGATGTATGGAAATAAGAAGAATGAATCAAACCAGGTTTACATCGTAGAAGAACCCTGGAGATGGACACATCCTACTTATATAGTTGAATTGAAACGTAAGCTGCCTGAACTGGTGAAAGTTGAGATTGACCCATCCAAAAGGATGGCAGATACGGAACGGAAAAACAACCTGATGGAATTGAACTGGTAAGGCTATCTTAATCAGTATCGCATGATACTTGCATTATATAGGCCAGGTAATTACGGTACGGGCAACGGGAGATTAACCTGTTGAATAAAGAATCATTTTTTCAACGGCTGGTACAATATGTATTTCTCCCTGAAATAATCTTCTGCAAAGATCTTGTCAATTTCCCATACATACGGTTTGCACCCGCTTTCATGTATTTCTTCTGTAAGGTCGCCACCTTTAAGGCAAATCAGCCCGTTTGCTTCGCCTTCATGCCTGTTTTTTCTAAGTAACGGCCGGCTCCAATGCCAGAGTTGCTTTAGCGGGGCCACCGCACGTGATACTACGATATCAAATTGCCGGTTTTTTATGTCTTCAGCGCGTGTATGCTCAGTAGTTAGGTTCTGTAAACCGATAGCTGCGGATATTTCATTCACTACTTTCAGTTTTTTGTTAATGCTGTCTACCAGGTGAAAAGACACTTCCGGAAAGTAGATGGCTAGTGGCAAACCCGGGAACCCCCCGCCGGCCCCCAGGTCCATAACCTGTGTGTTCTTTTCAAAATTGAATTTTGCGGCAATGGAAAGTGAATGTAATACATGGTGCAGGTAAAAATTTTCCATGTCTTTCCTGCTGATAACATTTATCTTTTCATTCCATTCGGTATATAAACCCTGTAAAGCTTCAAACTGCTTCAGTTGTTCATTGGTGAAACCCGTAAAATATTTTTCCAGGATCTTCATTGGTTAATTATTTCCAGGTCTGTTTTGGTTTTACAATAAGTGCTGGGAAAAAAATGATATAGTAGGCAAACATCCAGATATCCAGCAACGGGAATAATGGAAAAAGGTCCTTCTCATCCAGCCTGTGCATGGTTTTGTAAAAAACGATTGCCTGAATGATAAACCTTGTACTGTATACGATGAGTGCATATTGCCAGTTATAAAAAAGCATGCTCAGTATCATCAACGGGTAAAACAGGAAATGCGAAACCGAATACATACCAAGCAGGAATTTATGCAGCGGCCTGTAATATTTGCTGGTTGTATAATGCCGTTTTTTCTGCGAAAACCATTGTTGCCAGGTAGTGGCAGGTTTGCTCAGTGTAAAACTGTCTTTGTTGATATTGATCTTTGTATTCTTCCTGGTAGCAGCCATATTGATAAACAAATCATCGTCGCCGCCAGGCAGGTTATTGTGGGCTGAAAAACCCTTGTGGCGGAAAAAAATGGCTTTTTTGTAACTCAGGTTCCTTCCCACGCCCATATAAGCCGTACCTGCCAGGGCGTAGCTTAAATATTGCATGGCGGAGTGAAAGGTTTCCCACCGGATTATCTTGTTTAATAATCCTTTCTTTTTGAAATAGGCGCCATATCCCAGCACAATTTCAGTATTGTCATCATACACTTCCTGCATGCTGTTTATCCAATGTTCACTGGCCGGAATGCAATCTGCGTCTGTAAGCAAAACCACTTCATATTTTGCTGTTTTGATGCCGATACTTAATGGGAATTTCTTTCCGGGAATCATTTTGGCTTCCTGTGTAAGTTCCACTACATGTAATTGCCTGAATGTCTTTTTCAGTTCTTCCAGCAGATATTTACTGTCGTCGTAAGAATTGTCGTTAACCACTATCACTTCGTGCGTGGTTTTGTAATCCTGTACCAGCACTCCCGGCAAATTATTCGCCAGGTTTTCTGCTTCATCCCTGGCACAGATGATAACACTAACTGCATTGGTACGGGAAGATTCTTTCATTTTTGATTTATGGAAAACCAGCCGTATGAAAAAAAACAGGTAGTAAAATAACTGTATGGAAGTAATGGCACAGAAAATGATGAATAAGATTGTTTGCCAGTTCTGTAGCAGGAAATTCGGTAAATGCATGGCTGCAAATGTAAGCCATAATTCAATTTTTCATCTAAAGTTTTAATGCAGTTCAGGTATACCTGTTGCACCTGATTTGGTATCTTTGCAAAAAACATAACTGTATGAAAAGGATTATTATTATTTGTTGTTTGCTGTTACCATTATTTGTTCCGGCCCAATCACGGCCAACAGAAGTGGAATACCAGAAGCAGCTTAGGCCGGCCATCGTGAACGATATACCATTTCCGCAATCAACTATTGAAGATGCCATTAAAGATCATTTCACCAAAATGGGGTATAAATCAACCAGCTCAAAAGGATTCCTCATTTTCAAGGGTGTTGGCATGAAAGACTGGGGAGCCGGCAGTTTTGATTTATATTTTATGGCAGATAAGAAAAGCAGGAAGGAAAAAGACCTGAGTACCGTTACCATGATGCTGTCAAAAGGATTTGATGAATTTGTAAGTAACAGTTCAGATGCTGCATTGTTCGGGAAAGCACAAAGCTACCTTGATTCATTGCGTAATATGATAGCGGTGTATGACCTGGAGCAACAGATCATTGCACAGGAAAACGAAGTTAAAAAGGCGGTAAAGAAAGCGGCAGAACTGGAGGATGAAGCCAAAGACCTGGAAAAGAAAAAACGTAAACTGGAAGAAGATATTGAAGACAACAAAAAGGCACAGGAAAAACATGCGAAGGAACAAGATAGCCAGAAACAGATTCTTGATGTACTGATTAATAAACGCAAGAAATAATATAATTCACCGGTTCCGTTAGCATAGCGGGTAGCTATGCTTTTTTATTAGCACAAACCATTTCTTTTGCGGCTTATTGCAATTAACTTTATCATATTACGGTGCACTCATTAAAACATGGCCAGATTAGGATTTGAGATTAATCATAAGGATGTATTAACAGGAGCAAGAGCAGGAACAATCACTACTGACCATGGGTCTGTGCAAACACCCATATTCATGCCGGTAGGTACCGTGGGCACTGTGAAAGCCGTTACCCAGCAGCAACTGGAAAATGATGTGAAAGCAAGGATCATCCTGGGCAATACTTACCATCTTTACCTGAGGCCGGGACTGGATGTATTGGAGAAAGCAGGCGGCCTGCACCGTTTCAACGGCTGGCATCATCCCATATTAACAGATAGCGGCGGGTTCCAGGTTTTTTCGCTGGCTGCAAACCGGAAAATAAATGAAGAGGGTGTTTTGTTCCAATCGCATATTGATGGCAGCCGGCATTTATTCACACCTGAAAAAGTGATGGATATACAAAGGACGATTGGTGGAGACATCATCATGGCATTTGATGAATGCCCGCCCGGCGGCAGTGAACACCCATACGCAAAAACATCTATGGAATTAACACATCGCTGGCTCGACAGGTGTTTTGCCCGATTCAATGAAACGCCGGATAAATATGGATATACCCAAAACCTTTTCCCGATTGTACAGGGAGGTATTCACCACGATTTAAGAAAAATTTCCTGCGAATACATATCATCAAAAGAGGCAACCGGGAATGCCATTGGCGGATTAAGTGTTGGGGAACCTATTGAGAAGATGTATGAAATATGCAATCTCTGCTGCCAATTACTTCCTTCAGCAAAACCCAGGTATCTCATGGGGGTAGGAACTCCCTGGAATATACTGGAGTGCATTGAAATGGGCGTTGATATGTTTGATTGTGTGATGCCTACCCGAAACGGCAGAAATGCCATGCTGTTCACAAGCAATGGGATCATCAATATTGATAACAAGAAATGGGAATTTGATTTTTCCGTATTGGATGACGGCATCGACTGCAGCATCAGCAATTATTACAGCAAAGCCTATTTGCGTCACCTGATGAAAGCCAAAGAATATCTTGGCCTTACCATTGCAAGCGTTCATAACCTGGCATTTTATCTTTGGCTGGTCAATCAGGCCAGGGAACATATTTTGGCCGGCGATTTTAAAAGCTGGAAACAGGAAATGGTTATAAGGCTGCAGCAGAAGTTATAAGGATAATTATTTGTTAACACATTATTTTTTTATGGCTATTGTTATATTTTAGTGCCGTTTTTTCAGCTTATAAATCATACTAATATGAAACAGTTTCTTTTTATTGTTTTTTTAGGCATTACCCTTCCGGTTATTTCCTATTCGCAGGCAAACCCTGTTCAGAATGCCTCTATACCAAAAGATGCACCCATTGACGTTACTGTGTCTGATTTCAAGAATAACATGAAGGCAAATGAGATCATTGTATTTAAAAGCCAGATAAACGCTAAAGAATACCAGGGGCTTACCAACGACAGCGGTAAGTTCTCCATCCGGCTGCCGGCTGGTGATAAATACGAGATTTTCATCCTTGGATTTAAAGATTCAACCAGTTATAATATCCTTGATATACCCGCTACTACCGGAAATGCCTATTATAAAAATGCGTTTAAAGTAGACATTCAGTTTCAGCCGGCAAAAACCTTTGTATTGGATGATTGTAATTTTGAAACCGGAAAGGCAACCCTTCAGCCTGAATCTTATGCTGTGTTAGACGAACTGGTTGCATACCTGGTGAGAAAAGACGATGAGAAAATTGAGTTGGGCGGTCATACCGATAATGTGGGCAGTGCGGCCAGTAACCTGAAACTTTCACTTGACAGGGCTAATACGGTGAGGGCTTACCTGCTTACAAAAGGAATAGACCCTGACCGGGTTACTGCAAAAGGATATGGGATGACACAACCGATTGCCGATAATAAATCTGAAGACGGAAGGGCATTGAACAGGAGAACAGAAGTTAAGATACTTGATAATTGATTGTTTCTGAACTATCAATTACGGCATATTGTACGCTGTATTAAAAAAGGCAACTGAATGATAGTTGCCTTTTTTAGTGTCATGAGTTTACCATTAAATAAATGGTAAATAAAATCATTCTTATTCAAGGGTGATCGGGTATTCATACAATCCGTCGTAACCGGGATAAAAGCCTGTGATGGTAATAGATTTCTCCGTACCTATCACATCTTTCAGGTCTGAAACAGATTTCACTTCATTTCCGTTCACTTTCAGAATGACAAACCCGTCTTTCATGCGTGTCTGGTCATTGAATGCGCCTTCCCTTATTTTCTTAACGATTACTCCGCCGGAAACACCGAATTCCCTTGCTTTTTTGGGTTCCAGGGTAACGAAATCGGCCCCGAGCAGATCTGTTACCTCATCATTTTTTACTATATCATAAGTGCCTGATTTATTCTTTAAGGTTACAGTAAGCACCTGTTCCTTACCGTTACGGATAATCGTAACTGCTACTTTATCGCCCGGTTTGTAACGGCTTACCTGTTCCTGTAGTTCGCCTCCGCTAAAAATGCTCACACCGTTTATCTTTACGATCCTGTCGCCTACACGAACACCGGCTGCATGAGCGCCACCGTCTGCCGGAACATCTGTTGCATATATGCCGTCATATGATTCAACCGGAACATTATACTTCTTTTTTGCTTCGTCTGTCATATCAGCCGCATTGCCAAATGCGATACCCAGGTACCCCCTTTGAACGGTTCCGAATTTCACAATATCATCAACCACTTTCTTCACTATGTTAACAGGAATGGCGTAAGAGTAACCTGAATAATATCCGGTAGGGGAAGCTATGGCAGAGTTAACCCCAATCAGTTTTCCGTCTGTATTGATAAGGGCACCGCCGCTGTTTCCCATATTTACGGCTGCGTCTGTCTGGATAAATGACTCAACACCGCCACCCGGGTTCCCTGTTTTATCTTTATTTAATCCAAGGCTACGGGCTTTTGCACTAACGATACCGGCGGTAACCGTAGTTTCAAGGTTCAACGGGTAACCGATAGCCAGCACCCATTGGCCGATCTTAACATCATCGGAATTACCATAAAGCAGGTATGGCAATTCAGTGGCGTCTATCTTTATTACTGCCAGGTCATAAGAAGGATCGGTTCCTATTATTTTAGCCTTAAAGGTTTTCTTGTTGTTTAGTGTAACAGTGATCTCATCTGCATTTTGCACCACATGGTTATTGGTAACAATGTACCCGTTATCGCTGATGATAACACCGGAGCCCGAAGCCCGTTGTTCCGGTATCACATTATTGCGCCCTCCGAATAATTGTTCAAATATATCATCACCAAACATATCGGTGAATGGGTTTTGCCGTTGCGTTCGCGGCAGGCTGTTACTAACCTGCTTGGCATTTGTTTTTGTTTTGATGTGAACTACTGCAGGTGTGGACGCCTGTGCCGGTGCGGTGAAATCTACGGCACTGCCGGGAGGGGTATTGCCATCCGAAAAACCGGCATATCTGTAATTTGACGGGATAATACCATTTTGCTGTGCAGCGGAGATATTACTTTCCCTGTTAAAAGTTCCATATCCCCATATCACAGCCATGCTGGTAATAGCGCTGATGGTTACGGTAAATAGTACTTGCTTGAGTTTCATCTTATCTAATTTTTTTGCTTCAATTTTTTTATAGGCTCAAATCCTGTGCCTGTGACTACAAAATAACGTTACACTGACAAAATGTTTTATACCTCCTGACATCTTTAACATTAAATTAGTAAGGTCTTCGTAGATTGTCATAAAGTTAATAAAAACTGCATGGTATCGATGCCGTCGGCATAAGAAAATAAACCGGGGCTTTGCGATGAACCAAATGCAGTATTCCCATATCCTACAATGCACTGTATTTCTTCATGGTTCATAGCTTTTGCTGCCCCTGAATTTCCAGCATCGTAATATTCATAATGTAAAACGCTGATAGGGGAAAATGCCTGGTTGTTTTCCATCAGCAGCGTGCTGCCATTGGTCATATAGTATTTGTTGTTAAGCAATGCTATGGAAAGCTGGTAATCGTAATTATTCTTGTATTTATGGTGATCAGTAAAATAGCTGTACCTGTTAAAGCAATCCAGTAACGGTAAGAAGTCATATCCCCGGGGTACAAAAATCTGGGTTACATTCCTGCATCCTAATCCAAAATACATATGAATGTCATCGGTAAGCTTTTCAAGCTCAGCGGTTGATTCCTCACCGGTTAACAGTGCTATGGAAGTTCGGTTACGCCTGATAATATGTGGAAATTTGTCAAAATATTGCTCAAAGTACCTGGCCGAATTATTGCTGCCGGTGGCAATATAGGCATCGCAACCTTTTAATAATGCTGAAACGGCAACAAGGTTCCCGGCATCATTATTCCAGCTAATCAGTTTATCTAGCAGGAAAGGGAATAAAATATCATCTTTAGATGACAATTTGATTGTTTGCCGGTGACCGCAAATAAATGCAGCCAGGAAATCATGAAATCCAACCAGGGGGATATTGCCTGCCATAACAATTCCAACATTTTTCGGGTTGATATTGTCATCCAGGTGGTAAAAAGCCGACCAGTGTTGAAGCAGGTCTTTTTGTAAAAAATGCTGTACGATGTTTTCTGTGGCAAGGCTTATAAATTCCGGGGTAAACCAGGGGTTATTTTGGAAAGCTTTTTGTTTGGTTTCCTGCCATTCCGGGTCTTCGGATTTTAAAAAAATCCCCAACTCATACATTAATTCAATTCGTTCTTGTAATTTCATCCTGTTATCATTAAATTGCATCAAAAATACAACACATGGCTATTAAGATTACAGACGAATGTATAAACTGCGGAGCTTGTGAACCGGAATGCCCCAATAATGCCATTTATGAAGGCGGTGTAGAATGGGCATTGGCAGACGGAACAACCATTAAAGGCAGTTTTACCCTGATGGACGGATCAGTTATGGATGCTGACCAGCGCAATGCACCAATTGCCAACGATATTTATTATATCGTTCCCAATAAATGTACAGAATGCCAGGGTTTTCATGAAGAGCCCCAATGTGCAGCTGTTTGCCCGGTAGATTGCTGTGTAGCGGATGATGATTACCGTGAAACGGTAGATCAACTGATGGACAAGAAAAACAGGCTGCACATATAGTGATATTATAAAGCATTTTTTTTGCTGGCAGGAAGTTTTGCCTGCCTCGGTGGCGATAGCATTATCAGTGCTTTCGCCATTTCAATTTGTACAGGCTGCCCGCATGATTGCAGATGATGCGGATGCATTGCTTATTTATTTTGTTAACTTGCCGGTCAAATAATCATATGTACAGGATTTTTACTTTTTTTTTCATCATTACCATAACCTTTTTTTCCTGCGGGCAGAAAGATTCGAAAAAAACCGTTGTTGCTGATAAAAGGGAGGTATTGAATGCAGATATAGAATTTTCCAGGTTAAGTGAAGCAAAGGGGATGAAGGCGGCTTTCATAGAGTATATCGACAGTAACGGGGTGCTGCTCAGGCCCAATGAAATGCCCATAATTGGTGCTAATGCCATCGACTACCTGATTCAGCAAAATGATACCGGTTATTCGTTAACCTGGCAACCAAACGGAGGTGATATTTCCGTTTCAGGCGACCTGGGTTATACCTATGGTATTTATGCCATGCGGCCGGCTTCAAAAGACACGGTTATTTACGGTACCTATACAAGTATCTGGAAAAAGCAAGAGGATGGAAAATGGAAATTCGTACTGGATACCGGAAATGAAGGTGTTGGTGAAGAAGCCAGATAATTCCGGAATTTGTTAAGAATAAGTAATAATGCATAATTGAGCAGTTAATATTGTGTTTCTTTGAATAATCAATCATCCCGCCATAGCAATGAATAAAAAAATAGCATTGGTTACCGGAGGTTATTCCGGCGAATCGGTCATATCCTATAAAAGTGCTGAAACCATCAGGAACAACATAGACCCTTCCAGGTGGGATTGTTATTTGATTGATATTAATCCTTCAGGTTGGTTTTACCTGGACAACAAAGGAGATAAATATCCTGTTGACAAGAATGATTTTACCATAAACATCAGCGGGAACAAGCTGGGGTTTGATGCCGTGCTTGTTGGGCTGCATGGTACACCGGGTGAAGATGGAAAATTACAGGGGTATTTTGACTGCCTGGGTATTCCTTATACGTCCTGTGATGCGGCCACTTCCGCCCTCACATTCAATAAGCGTTTTACCGTTGCCGTTGCCTCCTTTGCCGGTATGCATGTAGCGAGGTCGCTGCACCTGTTCAGGAATAATCCGCTCAATGCAGAGGCAATCCTTCAGCAGTTAAAGCTTCCTTTATTTGTTAAACCCAATAATGGTGGAAGCAGCCTTGGCATCAGCAAAGTGAAAGAATCCGGCGAACTGGAAGCCGCTCTGATGAAGGCCTTCAATGAAGATGACCAGGTGCTGGTGGAAGAATTTATCACCGGGCGTGAGTTCACAATCGGTGTATTCAGGAGTAAAGGAAACACGATAGCAATGCCTATAACAGAGATCATAACCAGTAACGAGTTTTTCGATTTCCAGGCAAAATATGAAGGCGCCAGCGAGGAAGTGACTCCAGCAGGGATAGACGAAGTGATGGCAGGAAAGATCAGGGAAGCTGCCATAAAAGCATACGGGGTATTTAACTGCAGGGGGGTGGTTCGTATCGATTTCATATTTAATGAACAGCAAGGGCAGCCATACCTGCTGGAAATAAATACGGTACCCGGCCAAAGCGCAGCCAGCATCGTGCCACAACAGGTGAAAGCAATGGGCTGGTCGTTACAGGAATTTTATACGGCACTCATTGAAGAATGTTTCCGGTAATATAACAGCATGCTGTAAAAATTGTACATTGTATCATAATAAACTGATTATACAAGGTGTTTAAATTCATTACAGGAAAACCACTCTGGGTTAACATACTGGCGGCCATTATGCTGGTGGTCCTCATCGTTTTCCTTTTCATACAGCTCCTGGGCATGATAACGAAACATGGCCAGTACCTTACCGTGCCTTCTGTAGTTGGAAAGAAAACCATTGAAGCGGTGAAATTTTTAGAAAGCAAAGGGTTTGAAGTTGTGATACAGGATTCTGTTTATACAGATACGGCTAAAATGGGCATCGTTTTAAAACAATTACCCGACCCAAAAAGTACGGTTAAGATTAACCGAACTGTTTTCCTAACTGTTAACAGGCTAACATTGCCTCTGATTGAAATGCCACAGCTAAAAGGGAAAACCCTGTCATATGCCATCATGATACTGGAACACAGCCACCTTAAACTTGGCGATACTACATTCAGGCCTGATTTTGCCTGGGGCACCATCCTGGAACAGCAATATAAAGGGCATGTGGTGGAATCGGGAACAAAAGTACCATGGGGCAGCAGCATTGACCTGGTAATTGCCAGTGGTTTAACCAGCGACCGCTTTAAAGTGCCTAACCTGCTCGGGCTCACTTATAACGAGGCAAAAGCCATTCTTGATTCAAACGGGATTGTGCTGGGTTCCATCGTGGCAGATGCCGATGTACGTGATACCGGCTCCGCTTTCATTTACAAACAGATACCACCTACGTTCAGGGAAGATAAACAGCCGGTATTCATTCAATCCGGGCAATTGATGGATATCTGGTTAAGCCCGGTGATGAAAGTGATTGATTCAACAAACATATCAGAATAGAAAAGTTTACAGTATCATGCAAATAATCAGTACAGAAGAATTGAAGAAAAGGCTTGATGCCAATGACAAGCCTAACCTGGTAGATGTAAGGGAACCGTCCGAACATATGGAATTTAATATCGGCGGTAAATTAATACCACTGGGGAATATTATGTCGATGGCAACCGAAGAAATTGATTCTTTAAAGAATGAAGAAATAATCTGCTATTGCAGAAGTGGTAAAAGAAGTATGCAGGCAGCCATGATGCTGGAAAGCATCGGGTTTAGCAATGTAAAAAATTTAACCGGCGGTATGCTGGAATGGCAGGAGAAATTTTCGGGTAAATAGGTTGTGGTTTGAAGTTTGTGGTTTGAAGTTTGAGGTTTGGAGTTTGAGGTTCACAGGTAAGTTATAAAAGACATGTATCAAAACTACTACCTTACACATTGTTTTACAACCTGATATTCAGCCCGGCCATTACATTGATCGTTGCCATGGGAAAGTAATAGTTTTCAGTAGTTAGATTTCCTCCGTAGAAATAACTGAAACTATAACCATTGGCTTCATATTTTTCAGAGAAAATATTTCCGGCCAGTATAAATAATTGCATTGATTTGAAATTTTTCGGAATAAAATCATAACTAAGCCTTATATCCTGAACATAATAATCATGCAGGCTCCTGCTGCGGTTTCCCGTATTGTCTAAAAACTGCCTGCCCACATATTTCCCAATGATATTTATTTCTGCCTGCTTGAATGGGAATAAATTCAGAGAGCCGCCGCCGGTAACTGCAGGTGAAAAGGAAATGTCGGTTTTCCTGTAAAACTTCGTTTGTTGACCACCGTTATCATAGTCGTCTATATACTCCGTGAAGTTCCTTATCTTGTTGCTGCTTACACTTATATTCCCGCTTACGGTTACCCATTTAGTAAAATGGTGCCTGCCTTGCAGTTCCAGCCCGGCCCGGTAACTCAAAGGTATATTGGTTCTTGTATAAGCGCCTACATCATTTATTTTACCGGTAAGTACCAGTTGGTTCCTGTATAACATGTAGTATGACGAAACACTCCAGCCACTTTTTTTTGTATTGCGTTCAATGCCTGCTTCAAAATCGTGCAGCATTTCCGCTTTGGGTTTTGAAGTGACGCCGGCTTCAAAATCATCCCGGTTCGGTTCCTTGCCTGCATGGGCATATGAAAAATAAATTTGAGTGTTGTTTTTTGAATACGTAATGCCCGCTTTGGGGTTAACGAACAAGTATTTATTGTTAATGGAAAGCGTTGGGTTATTCCGGAAACCATTGATACTGTAGTTAACTGACCGTACCTGCAGGTCGGCAAATGTTTGCCAGTTTTCAGAAAGTTTTTGTGTCCATTTTATATAACCAGACAGGTCTGATTTTCCGGCAGGCAGGTTATACCATGTATATCCCTTTGGCACAGCAGCTTGAATACTGGCCCAACTGATCTCTCCAAAATGTTTTCCGTCGTATTTATTCCATCCGCCACCGGCAATAAGGGTTGTTTTGTTTTGCTGGTATTGCAGCGAAAAAACGGTGCCGTAAAAATAGTTATCCAGCCATAGCCTTCTTACCAGGTCTGTTGCTGTTATAATACTCGTTCCGTCATTATAATCGGGTAAACCGTAATCGCCCAGCGCTGCAACCGTTTTGTATTGTTCATAATATCCTTTGCCCCTGGTTAAGAACAGGGCAACATTCGCTTTCAGGTGTGCTGTATATTTTGCGTTGTAGAAAAACTGGTAATGGGTTTGCCGGTAATTATCTGTTTCATTGTCGTACGGTTCACCTGGTTTTTCTGTACCTGCCGGATTATACCTCCTGTTTGTATCCAGCGTTTGCTCATTAATGCCATACCATGCCTGGTACGTTTTCTCTTTTCCTGAAAATACATTCAGCCGCAGTGAATAATTACCGGCGGTATAGGCAGCACTGGTATAAAACGACCTTAACCTGCTGGCGGCGCGGTCAACATAACCGTCGCTCCTGATATTGCTTAGCCTGGCATCTACGGTAATGTGTTTTGCCAGCAGGCCGCTATGTAACTGCAGGGTGTTTTTAAATGTATGGAATGAACCAGCACTGTTATTCAGTTCAAGCCCCGGTTTTGTAACCAGGTCATTTGTGCCGATATTGATAGTTCCGCCAAAAGAACCGGCACCGTTAGACGAAGTGCCAACACCTCTTTGGATTTGTATGCTTCCTGCGGAAGAAGCCATATCCGGTATATTAACAAAAAATGTTCCCTGGCTTTCAGCATCATTATATGGGATGCCGTTGATGGTTATATTAATGCGGCTTGCATCTGTGCCACGTATCCTTATGCCGGTGTAGCCAACGCCATTTCCTGCATCAGCATTAACAATAACAGAGGCAGTTTGATTGAGGATAAACGGGAGATCCTGCCCGGTATTGAATTTGAGTATATCCGTTTTTGAAAGGTTGGTCTTGGCTACAGGTGTTTTTTCACCCGCCCGTACGGCCAGCAGTTCAACCGGTTGTAACAGGCTGGTGTCGCCCAGGTTTGTTTTTTCCTGTGCATGGGAAAAAAATACGGTTAGGCACAACAGGGCGTTGATAATAAATGACCTCATTTCAATAAAATTTGTGCCGAAAATCCGGGAAGCTTCCGGTGGTAACATTAATCTCCCTTCGCAGGCATTATCCTGTTCAGGTTATACGGGTATAATCTCAGCCTTTGTAAAAGCACCCCGGAAATTCTGGCGGTATTATTAAGAACGTTTGTCTTGCAAAGGTAGTAAAACCTGCGGATTATATTTTAACAGGCTTATTAATCAACAAACCGGTTTTAATACCGGCGTTTTTAAAAAAGGCATCAATTATTTCAGAAAATAATATTAATGCCGACTGTAACATTTTTATTAGTTAACCGTACAGTAAAAAAAAGTATAGCCATGAAATATTTATTTATCCTTCTAACAACCATTTTCAGTACTGCAGCATTTTCACAGGAATCTAAAATGGTTAATGATCCAAATGCCCATTCAAGGGCCTTAAATGCTTCATTTTCAGCCATTTCAGTAACGGATGGTATTGAACTTTACCTGTCAGCTTCCACTGAGGAATCACTGGCAGTGAGTTATTCTGATGAAAAATATGCCAGGTATTTTAAAACGGAAGTAGAAAACGGTACGTTGAAAATTTATTACGACCACAATGCAATCAATTACAGTGATAATAACCGCCGTAAACTGAAAGCATATGTTTCTTTCAAAACGCTGGATAAGCTAACTGCCTCAGGCGGGGCGCATGTAAAAATCCCGGTAGCCATATCAGTGAATGACCTGTCAATCAGGTTTTCAAGCGGAGCCGTACTGGATGCTGCCATTAACGGGAATTCGCTTTCTGTGGAACAAAACAGTGGAGCACAGGTTTCTGTAACCGGCAAGGCTGGTAAAATTAATGTGGAAGTTAGCAGCGGTGCTATTTTTAAAGGGTTTGATTTTGCTGTTGATTATTGCGAGGCAAAGGCTAGCAGCGGTGGAAGCGTACGGATAGCCGTACAAAAGGAATTGTCTGCAAAAGCCAATAGTGGCGGGGGAATAAGGTATAAAGGAAATGCGGTAATCAAGGATATTGACATCAGCAGCGGAGGCATTGTGAAAAAAGCATAACAATTATAAAAACACTAGTGAAATGAAAAAAATATTATTTCTTTTTCTTACTTCCTTTCTTTCGGTGCTGGCAATTGCGCAAAAGCAGTTTGTCGTTGATCCGAATGCTGAAATCCGTTCAGTGAATGAAAGTTTCAATGCTATTGTTGTAACCGGCGGGATTGATATTTATATTTCCCAGTCAGACCGGGAGGAACTGGCGATTAGTGCTTCTGAAGACAAATTTAAAGATGGAATAAAGACAACCGTTATCAATAAAGTGCTTAAAGTATATTATGACGGGGACAAAGGCTGGAACAGCAGGAGCAAGAACCTTAAAGCCTATATTTCATTCAGGGAACTGGAAAGGCTGGAGGCAAGCGGCGCCTCTGATATCATCATTGCCGGTGAAGTGAAGGTTCCGTCGCTGCTGATAAAACTTACCGGTGCCAGCGACCTGAAAGGAAGTTTGACAGTGAATGCCTTAACAGTTGACCTTAGCGGGGCATCAGATGCAAGGATCAGCGGAACTGCCACTGAAGCCACCATTGAATGCAGCGGTGCCAGTGATGTTAAAGGCTTTGACCTGGTAACAGATAACTGTACGGCAAAAGCATCCGGTGCTTCTGATATCAATATTACAGTTAACAAGGAATTGAATGCGAATGCCAGTGGCGCCAGTGACATATATTTCAGGGGAGCGGCTGTAATCCGCAGCCAGCATAACAGTGGTGCCAGCAATATATCAAGGAAAAAATAATTGCGTTAGATTTTCCCATGCCGGTAACTTTATCCGGTAATGGGAAAATCTTCTTTTTCGTTTATGCTTTACCGTTTATTTATTTTCTGCCAAATGCCCATTGCAGGAAATAGGGAAACCAGTGGCTCCAGGAACTGTATTCATGTACGCCATCCTTATCTTCCGTGTAAATGATATCTGAGTCTGCACAGACTTTCTTGCTTTTTATCAGGGTTACCAGGTCTTTGGTATCATCAATTACATCTATGATGCCGTCTTTATCCCGGTCGCCGGTTTCTTCCCTGCCACCGGCATAAAACCAGTATTGCAGTCTGGGTTTTTTCCTGGAAGAGCGGACCTTACTGATGATGATCCTGTTCTTATCATCTGAATATGTTGGTAATCCTGCGTCGGCATCCCGCCACCAGAAGCTTCCGGAAAAAACACCTACTTTATCTATCTTGTCTGCATGGTCCCAGGCAATATCAAAAGCAGACAAACCTCCCAGGGAACTTCCTGCAATAGCAATGGAACTGAATTTTCGGGTGCCGGTTTTTTTCTTAATAAATGAATACAGTTCATTATCTATGAACATGGCATATTTATCAG
>CALKVC010000010.1 GCA_937996595.1 uncultured Chitinophagaceae bacterium | reverse complement strand
TACCGGCTGGACGAGTTCTAAGCCGCCAGCGATTTTGGCTACGCTCCCAGTGCGCTGGCTGCAATTTCGTTTACAACTAAAATTTCAGTACTTTTAGTCATCAGCAACGGGCGGACAAGTTCTAAATCCCTCGCTTCGCAAATACATTTCGTTGTGCGTAACTGTTGCGACAGAGTACTATAAATAAACTCAGCTTAAATGAACATAGATTTAGTAAACAAAATAAAACGTATTGCTCTTATAGCTCTTGCCTCTGATGACGAACTAGTAGAAACATTAGTTTTAAAAGGTGGGAATGCTATTGATTTAGCATATAAACCTAAAGGCGATATAATTTCGAGAACATCATATGATTTAGATTACTCTATTGAAGACGGCGACTTTAGCGAAGATGAGATTACTATCTCAAAAAGAATTGAAGCCACTTTAACTCAAACTTTTCTTGAAAGTGATTTTGTAATAATGGACTATAAATTTTTAAATAAGCCCAAGAAAATTCGTGAAGAAGTTGCGGATTTTTGGGGTGGGTATAAAGTTGAGTTTAAAGTCATAGATAAAAAAACCTATGATGAGAATAAAGGAAATATTGATAAATTAAGAATAGGAGCTGTTTCTGTTAATCCAGATAATTCGCCAGTTTTTGAATTGGAATTTAGCAAGTTTGAACATGTGGGACAAAAGGTTGCAATTGATGTTGATGGCTATAAAATTTATGTTTATACTCCTGAAATGATTGTATTTGAAAAAATTAGAGCTGTATGCCAACAAATACCAGAATATAAAGAAGTTATTGGTTCATTTAGTCCTAGAGCGAGAGCAAGAGATTTTTATGACATTCATTTAATAATGGGAATGCATGAGATTGACCCTACAACAAAAGAAAACATAGAACTTATTCAACACATCTTTCAAGCAAAGAAAGTACCGACCAGTTTTATAAAACAGATTAGAAACAACAAAAATATTCACGTAGACAACTGGCAAAGTGTAAAAGACACCATTTCTCCTTATGAAGAATTACACGATTTTGATTACTATTTTGATTTTGTCTTACAAAAATTTGAAAATATTACATTCCCTTAGGGTAATAAAGTCTCCAAGTTTTATTGTACTCCTTTTCAATCATTTCATAAGTAAGGTAAAAATCAAATAGCATTTCCCGTTGACGTAAAATTTCTAATTTACTTTCAGCTAACCCTGCCTTTTCAAGATAGAATCCAATTGTTTGGTGATAGGGGTATATAAAGTTTAATTTATCTAAAGTTGCTACTAATTTGTTCATTGAGATTTTATCAATCGCTTTTCTATATATGTCTAAGACTGAATCCACTCCACCAGCATAGCCTGGTCGCACAGCAATATCAATTAATGTCCTTTCAATATTAGTCACTGGTAAATCGTTTAATGAATAAACTCCCGAACGATTTGAATACATGCCATTATGTAACAGAAATGTATATCCCTCATATATTGTAGTTGCAGCGGATTTTCTTTGTGGCTTTAAAAAAGCTGAATCAATTGCATGTTGTTCTAATTCCCTATCAACATTATTTTTTTTGCTTTGCTCAAATGAAATGTAAATTGTTTTAGGAATCTGATTTGTCAAGTTATGAAGGTAAACAGCCGAATAGTGCGATAAATAAGATTTGTTTACTAAAGAAACAGCCACTTGAAAAAGTGTAGCATCAGATACCAGATACCTTTCCTTCTTTGAATAGATACCATGAAAAACAACTTCTCGTTTTGACAAGATTTCGCTGCTCAATAGTTTTTCGATAAACTTATCGACATTCATGGAAAATGGCAAATTCCACAAAACCCTATTTTGCTCTAATATTTCACTTAGCTGTTCTTTATTAAACACTTTTCTATCGCCGTCTTTAAAAAACGCTTTAATGCTTCTTTCTGCAACAATAAATCTTGATTTATTTGCCATAGCTTTAAGTATTAATTGCCATATACATAAAGTATATATACTTTATGTAAAGTTAAGGAATAGTTTTTACATTTCCAAATTTCAAGTTATGCTACTGGTATGGGTAATGACATCTGGTATAGGTGTAGAGACCCAAAATACAGCTACGCACAACATTATGTTGTAAATTGAAATGGACTTCCCGATTGCTCTTCAAGACGCCCAACCAACAGAGAAAAAAAAATCCCGAACAAATGAATGTTCAGGAATTTTGTGGAGAGTATCGGGGTCGAACCGACGACCTTCCCGATTGAACATCGGGACGCTCCAGCCAACTGAGCAAAAAAAATCCCGAACAAATAATTGTTCAGGAATTTTGTGGAGAGTACCGGATTCGAACCGGTGGCCTCTTGCATGCCATGCAAGCGCTCTAGCCAACTGAGCTAACCCCCCAATATTTTAAAACGAACCTAAGGCCTTCCCGAATGCTTTCGGGACGCTCCAGCCTACTGAGCTACCCCCCCAAACGGATTGCAAATATAAATTCATTCAGGTACGCTTCAAAATGTATTTTAAAAAAATGCACTATTTAAATAGTGCATTTTTAAGTAAGTTATCACGTTTAATCACCCCAAATTTCTTCCTTTCCTTCCAGCCATAATTTAACCAATGGGGTGGTAACGGATTTTGGCCTTTCCAGCGGGAAGCCGAGTGCCCTGTCCCAGCAAAGGCTTGATAAAACACCCAATGCCCTGGAAACACCGAATAACACCGTATAGAATTCATATTCAACCATGCCGTAATGTACCAGCAAGGCACCGCTATGGGCATCCACATTGGGCCATGGGTTTTTAATCTTGGCAATTGATTTTAATATGGGTGGCACGGCCTCATAGATATTCCAAACGGTTTGAACCAGTGGATCGTCGGGCATGTGTTTTTTACCAAACTCCATTTGTGCGGTAAAGCGTGGATCGGTCTGGCGTAAAACGGCATGGCCGTAACCTGGTACCACTTTGCCTTCACTTAGCGTTTTTTTCACGTAATCTTCAATCTGTGATTTGGTTGGGGCATCTGAACCTATTTCTTCCCTCAGTTCAAAAATCCATTTGATCACTTCCTGGTTTGCCAGCCCATGTAAAGGCCCGGCAAGCCCGTTCATGCCTGCAGCCAGGCTCAGGTAAGGATCACTTAAAGCAGAACCAACCAGGTGTGTCGTGTGCGCCGACACATTACCGCCTTCATGATCGGCATGTATGGTCATATACAGGCGCATCAGTTCTTTGAACCCTTCATCTTCATAACCCATCATATGGGCAAAATTACCTGCCCAGTCGAGTAAGCCGTTTGGCTGGATATGTTCGCCGTTCTTATACTTACGGCGATATATATACGCAGCTATCCTTGGCAGCCTGGCTATCAGGTCCATCGTATCATCAAATACAGCTTCCCAGTAATCTTTCTTACTCATCCCCTTCGCATAATTCTTGGCAAAATGGCTTTCAGTCTGCAATGCCATAATAGCCACTACAAATTGTGTCATTGGGTGAGCGTTCACCGGTAAGGCTTCTACAGTAGAAAAAACATGGTTGGGTACATGACTCCTGCGTTGCCAGTTACTGGTTATATGTTGTACCATTTCGTCGTTAGGCAGTTCATCCAGTAACATCAGGTAAAAAAGACCTTCAGGAAGGGGCTCTGTACCATTTGGCACTTTAGGCAGCTTTTCCCTTAATTCCGGAATAGAATAACCTCTGAAACGGATTCCATCCTGTGAATCGAGCAAAGATGTTTCAGAAACCAGCCCGGTGATGCCACGCATTCCCTGGTAAATCTGGCTTAGGGTAACTTCACCAATTTTCTTATCGCCATGTTCTTTGAGTAATTCTTTAATTTCCACGGCAACTTTATCTGCTTTCTCCTTAAACCGGTCTTTAATGATTCCCATTGTATTTTTATTGACAGTTATATATTGATTAAAAAATTCCAGTTTTACTAACCGGCTTTCCTGAAGATGGTGACTGAATTTTACAGGTGCAGGCCGGATTTACTAGTTATTTTTCAGAAATTCGATGCATTTCATTCTCACGTATAAAATTACGATGCCAACAGGTGTTAAACAAAAGTTTTGATAGAAAGTTTGGCAGAAAATAACAAAACTATTTTGGCGCCTGCTTATATAAATAAAATGCGAGCAATCCGAAGATGATATTAGGGGTCCATGCAGCCAGCCAGGGTGTAAAATCGCCTTTGGATGAGAATACGATTGAAAACCGGCTGAACAGGATATACATTACACTAACTACCACCCCGAGGGCCAGGTGAGCGCCGCTACCACCCCTGACTTTTTTAGATGCCATTACTGCCCCGATTATCGTAAGTATAAGAACGGAAGCGGGAATAGCATCCCGGTTATACCTTTCCACCAATAGGGTATTCAGCATCTCTGAGCCCCTTATTTTTTCGAGCCGGATAAATTCCTCCAGGTCGGGTGTCGTCATCTGATCTTTCAGGTAATCGTCTTTTCGCAGGTCAATCGGCTTGAAATTATATTTCTCAAATTTCCTGTCGCTTTTACGCACCGTTTCAGAAATGTCATTGACGAATCTTTCCAGTACATTATTGAACACCCATTTTTTTGAAGCGGTATCCCAGTTGAAATTTGTGGCCCGCATATTATATGACAGCCTGTTTCCGTTAAACCGCATCAACGCAAAGTTGTTCCCTGTTTTGGTAAGGGTATCATAACCCTTTATGGATGCATACGTATTGGAATCTATACGGAAATACATGTTCTGTTTATATACTCCTGTACTACCTGACGGAGGGGTGCCATCAATATATTTTTTTTCAAAATCGCCCCATTTACGGTTTGCATTTGGAACCACATATTTATAGCCTGCCCAAAGCAGGGCTGATAGCACGATCCCGCCGGCGATATAAGGCAACAGGAATCTTTTAAAGCTGACCCCACTGCTCAGGATGGCAATGATCTCCGACCTTCCGGCCATCTTTGATGTGAAGAATATAACCGCAATAAACACGAACAACGGAAACAGCATAGCGTCTATGCGTGGTATGAAGCCAAAATAATAATCGGTGATGATTTTGGAAACCGGTAATTGGGATTGCACAAAATCATCCGTCTTTTCACTGATATCAACCACCACCACGATCACCGTTAACAGCAGGATGCAAAAAAAGAAGCTGCTGAAATACTTTCCCAATATGTACTTATCCAGTTTTTTCATCCGCACGGAAGTTACAAACGAATTTTGATTTAAGGTAGCTGGTTATTGCTGTCAATTAGTTAATATGCCCTACATGCCCGTAAAGTTATAATATACATCAGGGTTTGGCAGTTTCGATTGTTTGTTTAGCAATTTGTACAATACCGTTGGCTGCAATCCAGCCTGTTGTCCAGGCATTCTGAAAATTATAACCACCGGTGATGCCGTCCACATCTATCACTTCCCCTGCAAAGTACAATCCATTGACAAGTTTACTCTGCATGGTATCTGCATCAATTTCGGGCAATGAAACCCCGCCGGCCGTTACGAATTCCTCTTTAAAGGTAGTTTTGCCCTTTACAGGAAATTCCTGGGCGCATAATAATTTTACGAGTTTGTTTTGTGCCTTTGCAGGCAGGTCGGCCCATCTTATTCCCTCATTTATTTCAGCGGATTGTAAAAAATATTCCCATAACCTGGCGGGTAACCCAAAAGGGTTCCTGTTGATGATTTTCTGTGAAGCAAGGCTGAACCGCAGATGCTGCATCCGGGCAAGTAAGGTTGTTTCATTAAATTCCGGCAGCCAGTTTACAATGATGGAAAATTCATAGTTTTTCATTGCCAGGTCTTTGGCTGCCCAGGCAGATAAACGCAGCACCGCAGGCCCGCTCAGTCCCCAGTGCGTGATGAGCACGGAACCTGTTTGCTGCCATTTGGTACCTGCAATCTTAACTGATACCTGCCCGCATGAAATACCCATCAGTTCAGTGATACTGTTTCCCGGAATATTAAAAGTAAACAATGAGGGAACAGGTTTTTCTATATGATGCCCGAAGCCCTGTATACAAGTAAGCCATGGCATACCGGTAATTCCGCCGGAAGCCACACAAACATAATCGGAAATGAAACTGCCTGCCGCTGTTTGAATTTGCCAGCTTGCTCCCACTTTATCAATAGTTGTAACGATAGCGTTCCTGATTATAGTTATGTTATATTTATCTGCCTCTTTCAGCAGGCAATCGATAACTGTTTGTGAATTATCCGTTACCGGGAACATCCTACCATCTGCTTCAGTTTTTAATTGTACACCCCTTTGTTCAAACCATGCAACCGTATCGGAAGTAAAAAAGTGCCGGAAAGCTTTTTTGAGGAAAGAAGAGCCACGCGGGTAGCGATTAACCATTTCCGTAATACTGCTGCAGTCATGCGTTATATTGCAACGGCCGCCACCGCTCACTTTCACCTTACTGAGCAGTTTGGATGATCTTTCAAGGATAACAACTTCCATTTGCGGATGCAGCCTGGCAACATTCACCGCACAAAAAACACCTGCTGCACCGGCTCCAATTACAACAAGTTTATCAGGCATAACCAAAAATGTGAATTGTTACATGCTGCTTAAATCCGGCAGCAGATCGTATTGTTCAATCAAATCAGTAGCTCCAGCACAGGTTGTTATTTGCCTTTTCTGCAGCTTCTATTTCAACAAAGGAAGTTAATATATCTGGTTCCCCTTTTGTAATGCACACATCATGTTCAAAATGTGCTGAATATTTATTGTCACGGGTAAGGATCGTCCAGCCGTCATCCAGGTGCAGCACATCTTTTACACCCAGGTTGATCATGGGTTCGATGGCAAGCACCATACCTGCTTTCAGTTTGGCACCCGTGCCTTTTTTCCCGTAATTCGGCACCTGCGGATCTTCATGCAGCTTACGGCCCAAACCGTGACCAACCAGTTCGCGAACAACGCCATAACCGTGTTTTTTCTCGGTATGTTCCTGGATGGCGTTGGCAATATCCCCGATCCTGTTTCCCGGCCTTGCCTTTCCGATACCGAGGTATAATGATTCTTTAGTAACCTTAAGCAATTGTTTTATCTCAGCCGGTATATCACCTATCGCATACGTGTATGCGCTATCACCATGAAAGCCATTTTTAAAAATCCCGATATCAAGCGAAATGATATCACCATCTTTCAAGGGCACATCCTTCGGGAAGCCATGTACCACTTCTTCATTTACAGAAATGCAGGTAGCATAGGGGTAACCATTGTAATTTTTGAAAGACGGTATGCCTCCGTTATCCTTTATGAATTCTTCCACTATACTGTTCACCTGCATGGTTGTTACCCCGGCTTTCAAAATCCCTGCCGCCGCCACATGTGCTTTGCTCACCAGCAGGCAGCTATGCCTCATTATTTCAATTTCTTCAGCAGACTTGTATTGTATCATCCTTATAAAATTACTTAATATCATATTAACATAAACCCCAACGAAAGCCGTTGGGGTTTACAGATTTTATTTTTTAGTATCCCAACCGGGATAAACTTTTTTACATACCGGAAGCTACAGCCTGCCTGCCCTGCACCCTGCCTGAAGACATGAGTCCATCATACTGGCGCATCAGCAATTGTGTTTCTATCTGTTGCAATGTATCCAAAATTACACCAACCATGATGAGCAGTGAAGTACCTCCAAAGAATGTGGCGAAATTGGCTGACATGGAAAATGACAATTCAATCAAACCAGGCAAAATACCCACAAACGCCAGGAGGATGGCTCCCGGGAACGTGATCCTGTCCATGATGGTACCAATATAATCGGCCGTTGGTTGCCCGGGTTTTACACCAGGTATGAAACCGTTATTACGCTTTAATTCATCTGCCATCTGTTTTGGATTAAAGATGAGGGCAGTATACAGGAACGTGAAAGCAATCACACAGGTTGAATAAACAAGCATGTAGATGATACTGGTATGATCTGTAAAATGCCTGGCCCATCCTTCACCGGTAAACCCTGAAAATACTGTAGGTAAGAAGAGGATTGCCTGGGCGAAGATGATCGGCATTACACCGGCAGCATTCACTTTCAATGGCAGGAAATTACGTGCACCTCCCACCTGGCGGTTTCCAACAATTTGTTTGGCATAATTCACAGGCACTTTCCTGGTTCCCTGTACGAGCATGATAAGCCCCATGATAACTGCAATAAGGAATACTATCTCAACAAGCATGATCAATAGTCCACCGGCTCCTCTAGTGGTACGTGCCGCCCATTCCTGGCCAAAAGCCTGTGGCAGGCGGGCAAGGATACCGATCATGATGATGAGTGATGTTCCATTTCCCAAACCTTTATCTGTGATTTTTTCACCGAGCCACATTACAAACAATGTACCTACGGTAAGAACGATAACCGTTGAAATCCAGAAGAAATTACCATATGCTGCAATCAGCGCTTCTGCATTGGCAGGGCTTTTCAGGTAACCGATATAGGCTGCTGCCTGGAATGAGGTTACAATTACAGTAAGGTAACGAGTCCACTGGTTAATCTTCTTCCTGCCGCTTTCACCTTCTTTCTGAACCTTAGCCATTTGTGGCACAAGTATCGTCATCAACTGCATGAAGATGGAAGCAGAAATATACGGCATGATGCCTAATGCGAAAATGGACGCTTTAGAAAAAGCGCCTCCCACGAAAGCATCCAGCAAACCGAGCATGCCACCCTGGGCACTGCTTTGCAGGTTAGCCAGCTTATTCGGATCAATACCCGGTAATACAATAAAGGACCCAAGCCTGTAGATGAAGAGTAACAATATCGTAAATACGATCTTATTACGGAGTTCTTCTATGCTCCAGATATTTTTAATTGTTGTAACGAATTTCTTCACAGAATTAAGTCGATTTAAGTTTGTGCGCTAAAAAAGTAAAAAACGCATATTGAATATGCGTTGGCAAATATCGGGTATTTATTTCACTATTTCCACAGTTCCGCCTGCGGCTTCAATGGCAGATTTGGCTTTCGCACTTACTGCATTTACTTTAAAACTGAATTTGCCTTTCAATTCGCCGTTACCCAGTATCTTAATGTGATCAAACTGGCTTATCAGGCTGTTGATGTATAGATTCTGGTGGTTGAATTCGGTAATACCGTATTTTTCAGCGTAATTATCTATTTGGCCTATATTAATTACTTTATATTCAACCCTGTTTATATTGGTGAATCCGCGTTTAGGAATACGACGCTGAATTGGCATCTGTCCGCCTTCATGCGCTTTTTTGCTTTTATAACCGGCACGGCTTTGTCCGCCCTTGTTACCTTTTGTAGAAGTTCCGCCTTTTCCGCTGGCTTCACCGCGGCCAATACGCTTTTCTTTGTGTGTAGCGCCTTTTGCGGGTTTGAGTGTGTGTAATTTCATTTTCTCTGATTTTAGACTTACGGGGTATCACCCCTCGCTTAATAAATATTTTGAATGGTAAATTTTAAATGTTGAATGCTACATTCAACATTTATAACAATTTACAGTTCCTCCACTTTCACCAGGTGGTTTACTTTGGTAACCATACCCAATATCTGCGGGGTTGCTTCCACTTCAACGGAAGCGTTCAATTTCTTTAAACCCAGGGCGATCATAGTGCGCTTCTGGCGTTCAGACCTGTCGATCACGCTTTTTACCTGGGTTACTTTAATTTTTTTCATAACACTGTTATTTATGATTTATGATTTATGTTGTATGATGTGTTGAAAAATCATACATCATACATCTCAAATCATACATTTTATATTATCCGTTAAATACTTTTTTCAAAGATATATTACGTGTTTTTGAAATAGCTACCGGTTCACGTAATGTTGCCAGTGCCTTAATGGTTGCTTTAACCACATTATGCGGGTTAGCCGAACCCAGGTTTTTGGCCAGCACGTCGGTGAGACCAACAGATTCAAGTACTGCACGCATGCTGCCTCCAGCAATAACGCCCGTACCATGAGAAGCTGGCTTAAGCAACACTTTTGCTGCACCGTCTTTGCTTAACTGGTCGTGCGGGATAGTGCCATGCATGATGGGCACTTTTATCAGGTTCTTCTTGGCATCTTCAATACCTTTAGTGATAGCTTCCTGCACTTCCTTCGCTTTTCCCAGCCCGTGGCCTACCACACCAGCCTGGTTTCCAACAACCACCAATGCAGAAAAACTGAACGCACGGCCACCTTTTGTTGTTTTAACAACACGGTTTATGGATACTACTTTTTCCTTGAGTTCCAGGTCACCGGCTTTCATCTTATTTACAACTATGTTTGACATGTAAACCTATTTACGATTTTATATTTATTTTTTTACGGCGATTTCAGTTATAGATAACCGTTATTGCCATTGCTTAAAACTCCAGTCCGGCTTCCCTTGCCCCATCGGCAACCGCTTTTACGCGGCCATGGTAGATATAACCACTGCGGTCAAATACCACTTTCTTAACACCCAGTTCTACTGCCTTCCGGGCAATTGATTCGCCCACCATCTTGCTTTTCTCGATTTTTGGCGCCTTTTGAGCGCTGATATCTTTTTGCTTTGATGAAGCAGCAGCGATTGTTGCCCCGTTGTTATCATCTATCAGTTGTGCATAGATGTCGGTATTGCTCCTGAAAACAGACAGGCGTGGAACAGAAGCGGTTCCGCTGATCTTCTTACGGATACGGTACCTGATCTTTTGCCTTGCGCTTGATTTGTTGTTACTCATTTTATTTTATTTATTTCCCGATGCTGCCGGGAATGATTTATAAATTACTTGATGTACTTATTTGAAGACTGATGAACCAGGAGTTGAATCTGTGCGCAAACTGACACCTGTTCAAATCTTCAAACGATTATTTACCAGCCGACTTACCTGCTTTCCTTCTCAGCACTTCACCTTCAAACTTCACACCCTTTCCTTTGTATGGTTCAGGTTTACGCAGGCTCCGGATCTTGGCACAAACCTGTCCGATCAATTGCTTGTCGATACTTTCGAAAATGATCATCGGGTTCTTACCTTTTTCCTGTTCTGTTTTAACAGAAAGTTCTTTCGGTATTTCGAAGATGATATTATGTGAATATCCCAGTGCCAGGTCGAGCAGGTTTCCCTGGTTTGCTGCCTTATAACCCACACCCACCAGTTCTAACTTTTTTGTATAACCCTGTGTAACGCCGGTAACCATGTTGTTGATCAGTGCACGGTATAAGCCATGCATGGCACGGTGACGGATCTGTTCAGTAGGCCTGGTCAGTTCGATCTTTCCATCTTTCAGTTCCACTTTTATATCCCTGTCAATTGCCTGCTTCAGTTCGCCTTTAGGGCCCTTAACTGTAACGGTATTATCTGCATTTACAGAGAAGGTAACGCCAGATGGCACTTCAACCGGTTTTTTTCCTATACGACTCATTTTATTAAAATTGATAAATGATAAAATAATCCGGAAATGTGTTTTGATTGTGTTCAGCTATGTATAGAAAGCTTAATTCAATCTTAATACCCCGGCCGGGAAACCAATTTCCAATTTCCGGGCCGACTGACCTGGTGGCAGATCAGAATATAGAACAAAGTACTTCGCCACCTACGTTCTGAGCCCTTGCTTCTTTATCAGTCATCACACCTTTTGACGTTGAGATGATTGCGATACCCAGTCCGTTTTTCACCCTTTTGAAATCATCGGGTTTGGAATAAGAGCGCAGTCCGGGCCTGCTGATCCTTTCCAGGCTTTGAATAACCGGCAATTTGGTTGACGGATCGTACTTTAGTGCAATCTTTATAACGCCTTGCTTGTTATTATCTTCAAATTTATATTTCAGTATATAGCCTTTATCGTAAAGGATTTCGGTGATACGCTTTTTCAAATTACTCGCAGGTATTTCCACGATGCGGTGATTTGCCATTTGTGCGTTGCGAATCCTTGTTAAATAATCTGCAATTGGATCAGTAACCATTGTTATTTCTGTTAGTTGATTTAAAAATTTATTACAATGCGATATCCATGATATCTCTGTTAATACGTGCTGCAGGTTCCGGTTAATTTTCAGTTATTGAATAAACCTTTGTATCCGGCCCCTTTTTACCAGGTATTACCAGCTTGCTTTTACCACACCAGGTATCTTGCCTGCCAGTGCCATGTCGCGGAACATGATACGGCTAACTCCGAAATGGCGCATATAACCCCTTGGGCGGCCGGTTAGCTGGCAACGGTTTTTCAAACGTACCGGTGATGCATTCTTTGGTAATAGGTCTAAAGCTGCATAGTCTCCGGCTGCTTTCAGTGCCGCCCTTTTTTCAGCGTACCTTGCTACCATTTTTTCCCTTTTGTTCTGCCTGGCTTCAATTGATTTTTTTGCCATATATTAATTTTCAGATTTTTTAATGTTTTTGAAAGGCATGCCCAGCTCTTTCAGCAGTTCGAATGCCTCTTCATTGGTATTAGCGGTAGTAACGAAAGTGATATCAAGACCTGTGATCTTATTCACTTTGTCAATATCAATCTCCGGGAAGATGATCTGTTCGGTTACACCCAGCGTATAATTTCCACGGCCGTCAAAAGCCTTGTCGTTAATACCTTTGAAATCGCGTACACGTGGCAGTGAAACTGAAACCAGCCTGTCGAGGAACTCATACATTTTAACACCACGTAAAGTAACCCTGGCGCCTATCGGCATGTTCTTACGTAATTTAAAATTGGAGATATCCTTTTTAGACATGGTGGCAACGGCTTTCTGCCCGGTGATGTTTGTCAGCTCATCAATAGCCACATCAATCAGTTTTTTATCGGTAACAGCCCCGTTCACACCTCGGTTCAGACAGATCTTGGTGAGCCTGGGAGCCTGCATTACAGTTTTATAACTGAATTTCTTCATTAAAGCAGGTACAACTTCTTTTTTGTACTTATCTGCTAATCTTGGGTTGTTAGTTGTTGTACTCATTATTTGATTACCTCCCCTGATTTTTTAGCTGTTCTTACTAATTTACCGTTTGTCCTGGTGCGCTTGATCTTGCTCGGGCCGCCGGATTTGGCATCCCAAAGCATTACATTGCTGATAGCGATCGGCGCTTCGGTTTTCTGAATACCGCCTTTTGTGTTTTGCGCAGTAGGCTTGGTATGTTTGGTAACAATGTTTACACCTTCAACCAGCACGCGGCCTTTTTCCAAAATAACTTCCAGCACTTTCCTTGGTTTTTTCAGGTCTTTGTCTTCACCGGTAATTACCACTACCGAATCGCCCTTTTTAATGCTGAATTTTGGTTTAAATCTTGTACTCATTTTATTTTGCTTTTAGCTATCAGCTGTCAGCCTTTAGCTTGTTCTTATTTATTTTTATTCCGGCAAATAGCAATTGCTAATAACTTTTCTTACAATACTTCAGGAGCGAGTGATATGATTTTCATATAACCCTTATCCCTTAATTCACGGGCCACCGGTCCGAAAATACGCGTGCCTCTTGGTTCATCGGCATTGTTCAGTAGTACAACTGCATTGTCGTCAAAACGGATATAGGAACCGTCTTTACGACGCAGCTTGTTGGTAGTTCTTACAATAACCGCCTTGCTAACTGTTCCTTTCTTGATACCACCGGCAGGCATTGCATCTTTCACGGTTACTACAATCTTATCGCCTATTTTAGCGTAATCCTGCCCGCTATTACCAAGAACACGTATGCACAGTACTTCTTTGGCTCCGCTGTTGTCTGCTACGTTTAATCTGCTCTCTTGCTGAATCATTTTTTTATTATTTGTGATTTATGACCTATGATTTATGAATCATCAATCCAAACCAGTGTTTATTAATTTTGAGGTATTCAATCGGAAGTAAACCATACTTCCCAAATCATACATCATAGATTTTATTTCACTTTCTCAATTACTTCCACCAGTGTCCAGCGCTTTAATTTGCTTAAAGGGCGGCACTCCATGATCTTAACGGTATCGCCTATGCTGCATTCGTTCTTACCGTCGTGTGCATGGAACTTGGTGGTCTTTTTAAGGAACTTACCATATAACGGGTGCTTGATCTTACGTTCAACAGATACTGTGATCGTTTTATCCATCTTGTTACTGGATACCACACCAATCCTTGTTTTCCTTAAATTCCTTACAACGCTGTTTGTTGTTGTTGTTGCTTCCATCATTTATTATTTAAATGGGTTAAGTCGTTAAAATCGTTTAATGGTTCCTGTTATCTTAACTTTTTAACATTAAACGCTAAACCCTAACCGTTTTGTTATGCTCCTATTTGAATTTTCCTTAATGCTGTTTTTAAACGTGCAATGTCTCTCCTTAAAAACCGGATGCTCTGTGGGTTCTCCAGCGGAGCGATGGCATGTGCGAAACTTAACTTCTTCATACGCAATTCATCTTCCTGGATCTTTGCTTTTAAATCCGCCTCACTCATACCTGAAAGGCTTTTCAGAAAATCAACTTTTTTTGACATATTTATTTAATTTGAAGATTTGAAGATTAAGGTTTGGGATCATCTGATGCTCAAACCTGTCATTATCAAACCGATTATGCTTGGTAATCGTGACGAACTACAAATTTTGTTAGAATAGGTAATTTTTGAGCGGCCAGGGCAAAAGCTTCTTTTGCAACCTGCTCCGGAACGCCTTCTGCTTCAAACAGGATCCTTCCCGGTTGTACAATAGCGGCCCAACCTTCGGGGTTACCTTTACCTTTACCCATCCTTACTTCGGCAGGCTTAGCAGTGATTGGCTTATCAGGGAAAATTCGTATCCAAACATTCCCTTCCCGTTTCATATGACGCGTCATAGCCTGACGGGCACTTTCTATCTGGCGGTTTGTCAACCAAACACTATCAAGCGCTTTGAGCCCAAAGGAGCCAAAAGCCAGCGTTGCGCCCCTTTTGGTATTGCCCTTCATCTTCCCTTTCTGGGTTTTCCTGTGTTTGCTTCTTTTTGGTGATAACATCTTATTTCAATTTATGATGTAAGATCTATGATTTATGATTTTTAAAATGCTTAGATCGAACAGCTTTACAATTTAATTTTAAACATTATTCCGGATGAAATCATACATCATACATCCGAAATCATATATTTTGAATTATCTTCTTCCACCACCCCTGCGGTCATCTCCGCCGCGGCCACCACGATCCCTGTCGCCACCCCTGCGGTCATCGCGCCTGTCGTATCCGCCACCCTGTCCCGGCCTGTCCGGACCGTCATTCTTGGCACCTGCGATCACATTTGGATTGAGGTCTCTCTTGCCTAACACTTCTCCTTTACAGATCCATACCTTGATACCAATTTTACCATATACCGTTAATGCAAACACATTGGCATAATCAATATCCATACGTAATGTATGCAAAGGCGTACGGCCTTGTTTTATTTCTTCGCTGCGGGCAATCTCTGCTCCACCCAAACG
>CALKVC010000009.1 GCA_937996595.1 uncultured Chitinophagaceae bacterium | reverse complement strand
TGCGTGTTTCCAGGTGGCTACATGTAATGTCTGCCCTATGTGTTGCCAGTGCGGGATTATACGGAGGATTTGGTTTGTGGTATTGGGTTGGTGCGCTGGTATTCACCGGCATGCTTATTTACCAGCATTCCATCGTAAAGCCAAATGACCTGCGGCGGGTGAATATTGCATTTATGACAGCCAATGGCATTGCATCCATCGTGTTTGCTGTTTTTGTATTATTAGACCTGTTTCTATATAAATAAGAGGAGTAAATCAAGTTACAAAAATGCAATTACATTTATAAGGTTTGGAACCAGGTAAAAAATTAAAACCGTGGCAAGAATATTAGCGATTGATTATGGAGGAAAGCGTACAGGCATTGCCGTTACAGATCCCTTGCAGATTATAGCAACCGGCCTCACCACCATCGCCTCCCAGGACCTTATCAGCTTCCTGAAAAAATACCTGAAGGAGGAACAGGTTGAACTGATTATAATCGGAATGCCTAAAAACTGGGATGAATCAGATACACATGGAACGCCGCTGGTTATACAGGCTGTCAGCAGGATAAAAAAGGAATTTCCATCCATGCCGGTGAAGGAAGTAGATGAACGGTATACTTCTAAAATGGCAAAAGACGCCATGCTGGAAATGGGCTTGAAGAAAAAAGACCGCCGCAACAAGAAACTGGTTGATGAGATTGCTGCTACCATCATGCTACAGGAATACCTCCAAACCATCAGTTAAGGCAATATGCCCGGTTTTTCATGAATTTTTTAACTATGAACTAACAACAGCCAGCAGCTTGCCGGCTTGGCTGATTATCCGATATGGATTAACTTTGCTTTATTGATAATTAATATTTTATAATTCCTGATGATTCTCCCCATTGTTGCATATGGATCACCCATCCTGAGAAAAGTATGTGCTGATATTGATCCGGATTACCCGGGTTTGGAAAAACTGATTGCCGATATGTGGGAAACCATGTATAACAGCAACGGTGTTGGTTTGGCTGCCCCTCAGGTAAACAAGGATATCCGTTTATTTGTAATGGACAGCATGCAGATATTTGAAAACCAGGAAGAGGATGAGAAAGGGGAATATCCGGATGAACCCGGTTACAAAGGCGTTTTCATCAATGCACATATTGTTGGCCTTAACGGAAAGGAATGGAGTTATAACGAAGGTTGCCTGAGTATTCCCAAAATAAGGGAAGATATCATGCGCCATCAATCTGTAACCCTGGCATATATGGATGAAAAATTCGTGTCTCACACAACTACGTTCATCGGCATAACTGCCCGGGTTATCCTTCATGAATATGACCATATTGATGGTAAATTATTCATAGACCATATTAAACCCTTGAAACGGACTTTGCTGAAACGTAAGCTGGATGATATCAGCAAAGGGAAGGTGCACGTAGATTACCGGATGCTTTTCCCTAAGTAGTATGCCTGCATATTGGCAGCAAATATTCCTTTTACATTTACAGGTAATACCTCAATCATGATTAGTTTAAGTTACTTTGTTGTATGATTAAACCCTTCATGCTGTTTACCATAGCGGCCGTAACAAACCTTTTCGCTTATGGCCAGGTAAAATCTGATACGGTTGTACTTACCGGCAACCGGGTAATTACACTAAGTGAGGTTGTTGTTGAAAAAAAACTGGATGTACCCGGATTCATTCACCGGGTAAAAAACGACAGTAGTTTTTATAAGGCATTCAGGAACCTGCGCATACTTGGTTTTACATCATTGAACGACATCAGGATGCTTGATAAGAACGGAATGATGAAAGCATCGCTGAAAAGCAGGACCAGGCAATCCTGCAGCCAGGGCTGCCGTACAATGGAAGTGCTGGAAGAGCAGGTTACCGGCGATATATATGATGAAGCCCGCAACTTCAATTATTACACAGCACAGATGTACGCATCCCTTTTTTTTACAAAAGGAAAAGTTTGCGGAGAGAATAACATTGTTTCCGGTACTTCATTTTCAACTGCAGGAAAAACAGGTATGGAGAAGCATAAGGAACAATTGAAAATGCTTTTTTTTAACCCGGGGAAAAGGATCAGCGGATTACCTTTCATGAGCAGCAAAACGCCCATTTTTGAAGATGAGATGGCAGATAAGTACATCATGAGTATCGACAGGGAACTTTACAACGGTGTTTACTGTTATACATTCAGGCAAAAAGTGAAACCCGGTAATGAAAGTGATGTTGTGATAGATGAAATGACAACCTGGTTCAACGACAGTACTTATGAGGTAGTAGCCAGAAATTATGCATTGAGTTATGATGCTGCCGTATATGACTTTAATGTATTTATGGAAGTGAAAATGGGAACATATAAGAACCTGACTGTTCCTGTACTGATACGTTACCATGGAAACTGGAAAGCCATAACAAAGAAAAGGGAACGAGCTGTTTTTACAGCCACATTATTTGACTTTGAGTAAGGGGTTAGCTTTGTTTTTTCAAGTGCTCAAGTATATGATCAAGTCCATTTAGCTTTATTTCATACAGTGTTTGTAATAAAATGCCCAGCCTGCCTGCCGGAAAGCCTTTTTGTGAAAACCATTCAAGGTAACTGACGGGTAAGTTGCACAAAACCCTGCCTTTGTATTTTCCAAAAGGCATTTGCTTGCTTATAAGGTCTGTAAGCAATGATGCGTCGGGCATAGATAACGGTTCCATGTATATTTTAGAAAGATCCGGTAAAAATTTACCTGCCAATACCGGGCACTACGGGCAGGCTTTCATTACCGGTATCATTAACAGATTGCACGGCAAAAAAATAATTGTCTTTGGAATACGGTAAAAGTAATTCTGTTGAAGTGGTGAAAAACTTCTTTTGCCAATATACGGAGGTTGTTTCACGTAACAGAACATAATAACCTTTCGGTTTTCCTGTAACAGGTTCCTTCCAGTACAAGAATGAATTGTTGCTTAATTTCTTCACATCAATTTTTACCGATTCCGGTATTGCCGGTGCTTTGGCTAAACTGGCCAGGCAAGACAGGTTTATGGCCGTATTTTTCCGGAGATATTCAAAATCTATGAACTCAGTTAAATCGCCATATTGTATACCATATTCCATTCTCACATCCTGGTGCTGGCGGGTATAATCCTCATTCATTTCCGTTAACCTTACTGCCGTATACCCGTTTTCAACAAAAGCTGTATGGTCGCCGCCCCTAAGGAACCTGTCGTTCCTGTATACCATCACCACTTCAATGTTATCAACATAACGTTCACCTGTTTCTTTTACATAACGGGCAAGTTGCCTTGATTTACCGTCATTCTCCAGTCCGGACTGCCGTATCATTTTTGCATGCTTATCCATTTCATAAGCGGGCAACCCTTCGCTGAACACCCGAATCCTGGTATTATCTTTTATATTAGTTTCGTTACTGCTGATGCTGCCCATGATATCGTTATTCAGCACAGCTTCAATGTGCAGGTTGTTTTTGCGGGCTTTGTTTGCCATAAAGTAGGCACCCAGCAAACCCTGTTCTTCTCCGCTGAAAGTTACAAACATGATGGTTGCGGGAAAATTGCGTGCACTCATGATCCGGGCACATTCAATAACGGCAGCACAGCCACTGCCATCATCATTGGCCCCGGGGGCATCATTCATCCTGTCCATCACATTGCTGCGCATATTGTCCAGGTGGGCGCTGATGATAAAGACTCTTTTATCTGCAGTGTCAGTGCCTTTTAGTGTAGCAACAACATTTCCGAGCTGAACGGGGGTGTCAATCCTTTTGCCGTTTGGCTGTATGGTAACCGTATCAATAATTGCCGTAAGCCGGCCATTTGACCTGCCGGAAAAAGAATTGAATTTTTGCAGTACCCACTTCCTGGCTGCACCAATTCCCCTGTTAGGGTCTGTTTGATTACTCAGTGTGTTTCGGGTGCCAAACGAAACAAGGGTTGTAATATAAGCCCTCATAGAATCTGCAGAAACCTCTTTTACCATTTGTTCTATTCCATGATCACGGTTTATTACCGTTTGGGCAAATAGTGGCCTAAACGGTAATGCCAGCAGGAGGATTATTGTTATTTTCTGTAACATGACATTTTTGATTTACCCGGTTTAGCGTATAACCGGCACTGTTATTAAATATCATTCATGCTTATTCAGACTGTATTTTCTCCATTTTTCAATCACCTGGTCCATGTCTTCCGGCAATTCGCTGGAGAAATGCATCGGTTGCCTGGTTACCGGGTGTATGAAGCCTAATTCTTTGGCGTGTAGTGCCTGCCGCGGACAAATGCTGAAACAATTTTCTACAAACTGTTTGTATTTGCTGTATACGGTTCCTTTCACTATTCTGTCGCCTCCATAAAAATCATCACTGAACAGCGGATGGCCGATATATTGCATATGTACCCTTATCTGGTGCGTACGGCCGGTTTCCAGCCTGCATTCAACAAGGGTAACATAATTAAAGCGTTCCAGTACTTTGTAATGTGTGATGGCATCCTTTCCATGCTCCCCGTCCGGGTAGGCGGTAAATAGTTTCCTGAAGCGCTGGTGCCTGCCTACATGAGCAACGATGGTGCCTTCATTTTCTGAAAAGTCGCCCCAAACAAGTGCCACATACCTTCTGTGAACGGTATGGTTGAAAAACTGTTTAGCCAGCTCACTCATGGCTTTTTGGGTTTTTGCCAGCACAATCAGGCCGCTGGTGTTTTTGTCTATACGGTGAACCAGCCCGTACCTTGGCAATTCGGTTTCATCAATGCCCGGGCAATGTTGCCTCAGGTGCCAGGCAACAGCGTTAACCAATGTGCCGTCGGGATTGCCGCTACCCGGATGCACAACCATGCCAACCGGTTTATTGATTACCAACAGGTCATCATCTTCAAATATGATATCAATAGGAATTTGTTGGGGGATTATTTCAGAAGATTCCGGTGTGCTGGTATCATAAATGATGACCTTGTCGCCAGCTTTTATTTTGTAATTATTTTTAACCGGCTTTTCATTTACTAAAACAAGTTCGTTTTCAATCGACTGCTGGATCTTGTTCCGGGTAGCTCCTTCAATGCGGCGCATCAGGAATTTGTCAATACGCAAAGGTTCCTGGCCTTTGTCAATTACAATGGCGTGCTTTTCATACAACTCCTCCGATTCGGGCAGTTCATCTTCCATATCGTTAACCATACTCATAACATTATTACGTGAACGTTCAGGTATATCTGCCGGTTAAGGGCATTTAACATACAGGATACGCTATCTTATATTATTTTTGCAAATTAAATCATTGCATTGGATAAGCAGCAGGTGATCTTTCGGGATCTGGGAATTATTGATTATCAATCAGCCTGGGATTACCAGGAAAACCTATTGCAGGAAAACCTGGCAATTAAAGCTTCAGCCAGGTCTGCCGGAGTTGATGTACTGCCTCAAATGCTTCCTACTACCCATCATTTACTTTTTTGTGAACATCTGCCGGTCTATACATTGGGTAAGAGCGGCCATATGGAAAATTTATTGTTGCCGCTAGACCAAATGGGAGAGAAGGGTGTCAGTTTTTTTAAAACTAACCGTGGGGGAGATATTACGTTTCATGGGTTACAGCAATTAGTGGGTTACCCAATATTCGACCTGGAGAAATTTGATACGGATATTGGCAAATACCTGCGCAATATTGAAGAAGTGATCATTAGAACCATTGCTTCATTCGGAATCAAAGGGGAGCGAAGTAAAGGCGAAACAGGTGTTTGGATTGAGCCGGGCATTTACGGCCGTGAAAGAAAAATAGCTGCGATTGGTGTAAGGTGCAGCAGGTGGATCACGATGCACGGTTTTGCATTGAATGTGAATACAGACCTTTCATATTTCAATAATATCATCCCCTGCGGAATCCAAAACAAGCAGGTTACGTCTATAGAAAAAGAAACCGGTTCAACAGTTGATTTTAACCTGGTGAAAAAACTGGTTAAAGAAAATGTGGAACTTGTTTTTGAAACTTCGGTTACAACTTAATGCTGGCGGGGCACTATTTCCCATTATTATTTTTAATATCTCGGCCGATGAAGAATTTGTTTTTTTCAATGAGTTTACCATTTTCCAGTATTTCGAAATGGAACCAGCCGGCATGTACAAAATTCACTTTTTCAACAATCAGGTATTCTTCTTTCAGTTTGTTTAATTCAAAGAGGAAAACATGGGTTTCATCATAGAACTTCACTACATATTTCTTTACCGGTGCATCTTTCAGGTGTATGACCACGTTGTTGTCGCGGTTGCTGAAAATGCGTGCACTTGGATAAGGAATGATTTCGGGGCCTTTAATTAAGGCAATGCTGTCTTTTTTAGACGGAAGGTGCAGCCTGGGAAGGTTTGAAGGGATGTTAATATGAACGCCTGTATCTGCTTTTGCCTGTTCAGCCGGTGCCACTACAGTTGCCGGTACCAATATGGTGTCAGCAGCGGGTTTTGCCTGCCAGGCATGCAACCGTGATTCATTATCAGTTTTATTTTCAGAACCCGGTGGCGGTAAAACTTTCACCGGCCTCACAATGTTACTGAATGCATAAGCACCTCCTTCAAAACTGATGAACAGCCGGTAGTACATCTTATTATAGGGGGCTGTATTATCTGCATACCCGTTTTCCAGGTTCTGAGGGTTCAAAACCGAACCGATGGTTGTATAATTTTTCGTACTGTCATAAGAACGTTGAATGCTGATATTGGTAACCGGTACTTTGTATTCATTCATCCAGCTTACAATGATTTTTCCTCCAAAATCCTTCACGGTAATGCCAGGCAACACTTCCTGTGCCTGAACAGGTGAAATGCCCAAAAAAACCAGCAAAGAAAAAATGATTGTATTCCTGATCATGCTGTTGATAATCGGTAGCTGTGTATTACTTGTGATTTACGGTTACAAATATAACAGGATGTTCAAAGATTTAAAAAACTAAAGTGCCAACCGGTAAAGAACTATTTCCCTGTAGACCTCCGGTATGCAGGCAGATTATCCTGCTTCCGGCTTCAAAATAACCAATTTTAATCTTATCCATTATGGCAAACAACATTTTGCCTGTATAAACGAAATCAGATGGTATGCTATGTTCTGTATATAATTCATTCATGAACTGAAGCAATCCCGGTGTTTTTTTTGCATAACCGCCAAAATGGTATCCATCAAATATTACAGGTTGCTGCAACAAATCTGTACAACCAAGGTAAATGAGCCTTTCGTTAATATCCAGTAAATTCTTTAGTACCGGAACCGCAATTATCTGTGTGTTGTTATTATTCGCATGGAGTATCCCTGCCAGCGTTGTGGCAGTTCCAACTGCCATACATATATGCGTTCCATCATAGCCTGCCAGCTTTTCCATGATCAGGGCAGCGCCTGCGGCCCCCTTCGGATGATATCCTCCTTCCGGAACAATGATATAATCATCATATTTGTCCGATGTAAAGCCGGGAAGTGCCTGTAAATTTTTATCATGATAATTTTCCCTTGACAGGTACAGCAGTTTCATACCATACCTTTCACAATCTCTTAATGTATGTGAAAGAAGCGATGGTTTTTCACCACGAACAATGCCTGTGCAAGGAATGCCGGCTAACCTGCAGGCATATGCTGTTGCAACCAGGTGATTTGAATAAGCCCCGCCGAAAGTGAGTATCGGTTTACCACCCAGGCTAATGGATTCATTTAGAAAATAGTGCAGCTTGAAAAGCTTATTGCCCGAAACAACCGGATGTATTTTGTCTAACCTGGCTATGGAAACCGTTACCTTTTTTGATGTAAAAAGGGCTCCTTTTAATTCATTGCATTCAATGATACTGTCTTCAAAAAGCATTTTTAAATATACTCAGGTTTACATTATTTTTGCCGGACAAAAAAAGGCATTATTCATAAATATAGCAATTAATGAAACCAACACTATTGATTTTAGCCGCAGGAATGGCAAGCAGGTATGGCAGTATGAAACAGACAGAAGGTTTTGGCCCATCGGGAGAAACAATCATGGATTATTCCATCTATGATGCAATACGTGCAGGTTTCGGAAAAGTGGTATTTATCATCAGGAAAGAATTTGCTGAAAATTTCCAGGCAAACTTCAACAGTAAGCTGAACGGGAAAATTGAGATAGCATATGTTTACCAGGAGATGGATTCATTTGTAAACAAAGATGATATTCCTGCCGGCCGAACCAAACCCTGGGGTACAGGCCATGCCGTACTTTGTGCGTCTGATGTGGTTAAAGAACCTTTTGCTGTTATCAATGCAGATGATTATTATGGCGCTGATGCGTTTAACAAGGCAGCCGAATTTTTACAGACAACATGCAAGCCTGATTGCTTTGCCATTATCGGCTATCAGCTGGATAAAACCCTGAGCGAACACGGTACTGTAAGCAGGGGCGTTTGTAAGGTAGATGTTAATGGTAACCTGGTTTCTATTAATGAGCGCACCAAAATTTATCCTGAAAACGGGCAGGTAGTGTATGAAGAAGGAGACGAAAAATTCGCGGTGCCCGGAAATTCATCCGTTTCTATGAATTTCTGGTGTTTTCATCCGTCTATTTTCAAAAAGGCTGCCAGCCTGTTCAAAGAATTTGTTCCGCAGAACCGCGACAATATAAAAGCTGAATTCTTTATACCAATCATAGCTGATGATTTTATTAAAGACGGTGAAAATAAAATAAAAGTGATACCTACTTCGTCTCAATGGTTTGGTGTAACATATAAAGAAGACGCTGCCGCTGTTAAGGCCAGTATTGATAAACTGATTGCTGATAAAGTATATCCGGCCTCATTGTGGGGGTAAATTATCAATCCTCCTTTTTCTTTATGTACATGTAAAATTCCTTGTGTAGTCCGGGCTTGTTTTTCATCTTAACAGCTATGGATATCTTCTCTAAGGGGCATGCTTTATCAATATAAAGGCTGTTTCCGTAAAATTTTCCGTAAGAGCTGCTGAAACTGAGATGTGTGCTGTCGAGCGGCAGGTATTTACCATTAGATAATAGCCCGTCTATGTTAATGTAGTTATAGGTACCTTTTTTCAGGCTGTCGGTATACAGGTTCACAAAGATTTGTTCAATGTGTTGCGACTTTGCCCAAAAGGAAAACATAAGAATCTGAAAAAGTAAAATGAGTGCAATTTTCATGCAGTAAAATTGGATTATTTTACCTTGTTTTTAGTTAAAGCACTCTTAAAACAAATCCCTGCAAGTGTATCTAACCTGCAGGGATTGTATGGTTATTTTGCTTTTTTTACATAGGTTTCAAGCCATTCATTCATTTCCCAAAGCATGTGCAGTATATTTTCTTTAGCTGCATAACCGTGAGATTCAAATGGCAATTGCACAAACCTTACGGTTCCGCCATGTCCCTTAATGGCATTGTACAGCCGTTCACTCTGTATGGGAAAAGTGCCCGGGTTATTGTCAGCTTCCCCATGTATCAGCAATAAAGGCGTTTTTATCTTATCGGCATGGCTGAAAGGGCTCATGTTGAAATATACTTCAGGCGCCTGCCAGTAAGTACGTTCTTCATTCTGAAAACCAAACGGGGTAAGCGTGCGGTTATAGGCGCCACTGCGTGCGATACCTGCTTTAAACAGTTTGGTATGTGCCATCAGGTTTGCAGTCATGAAGGCACCATAACTATGCCCGCCAATGGCAACGCGTTTACGGTCGCCAATTCCCATGCCGGCTATCTTATCCACGGCTGCTTCGGCGTTCCAAACCAGTTGCTCTATGAAATTGTCATTAGGTTGTTTATCGCCTTCGCCAACGATGGGGAATTCGGTGTTGTCCATTACAGCATATCCCTGTGTTACCCAGAATAACGGTGAGCCGTAACCGACCCTGATGAATGTATTTGAACTTCCCCTGATTTGAGCAGCATCTGCAGCGCTCTTGAATTCGCGGGGGTAAGCCCACATGAAAACGGGTAAAGGCCCGTCTTTCTGTGCATCATATCCTTTAGGCAGGTAAAGGTCTGCCGCCAGGTCAACACCATCTTTCCGCTTATAGGTAATTTTCTGTTTTGTAACGCCCCTTAATGCGGGTTGCGGGTCGGGGAAATCGGTGATAGCTCTTGATGTTTTTGCAGACAGGTCGCGCAGGTGAAAATTGGGTGTTTCCTGCTGGCTTTGCCTGCTGGTAATAACTTTCAGATTGTCAAAATCTACAATAGAAACCACCGATTCATAATAGGGCTCCTCACTCCGCCATAATATCTGTTGTTCCTTTGTATCAAGGTTAAAGCTGGAAAGGAAAGGCAGGTCACCTTTAGGGGATGATCCGTTGCTGCGCATCAGCATATTGTTTCCTTTTACCAGCCGTATGCTGTTTCGGCCAAATTTATTTATATCGGTTACAGGATTTCCGGGATCATTATAGGCATCATCGGTACTGCGGTCAATAATTACTTCCGTAGCGCCTGTCAGTGGATTTAACCGGCTGGTTTTTGTCCGGTGTTTTGCCTGGCTGTATTCCGTTACCAGAAAAATAGTCTCATTGATATCTGAAACAGCCCTCATCCGCATGCCGGTTTTTACTAACAGTGCCGGTTGTCCGCTAAATGGTGCATCCAGGCGGTAAGCAGCGTCATGAAATTCCATGTTTTTTTTGATAAGGCCGCTGTCAAGCGGTTCAATCCATGTTATAGAGGATGCTGTATTATTCAGCCATTGATGCCCGCGTGGTGCGTTCAGTACATTGTCAAACCCGCTGGGTGCCAGCTCTGAACTGGGTATTTTTGCCAATTCCCTGATCAGTTTTCCGGACATGTCGGTAATAAAAATGGTTGAATTGAACCCTCCGGCAGGCACCAGGTAAGAAAATGGTTTGTCAATTCTTTCCAGGAGCATGTATTTATTATCAGGAGAAACCTGGATATCGCTGTATATGGCCGGTTTGCCTATTTTCACTTCATTGCCATTGCTGTTCTTAACCAGTTGTGCTGTTGCATAAAATTCATACAGGGCTTCATCGCTGGCTGATTTGATAAGGTCCTGGTACGTGCGGCTTGCAGCTACCTTGCCCAGGTTTTGCTGAACAACCGGCCCTTTGGGGGCCAAAGGTTTAGCAGGTGCCATTGTATATGGGCTTACAATGGCCTGATACAGTATTGTGTTATTGTCTATCCAGTCATATGACATTCCATTCACCAGGTTAAGGGCCGTCTTATTTATTTTCACGGCTTTCTTATCATGTAAGCTGATGATATAAAGATCGATGGCATGAAGAGAAGTATGCGTGAAAGCAATCTTATCCTGGTTTGGGCTCCATTGTATATTGCCTGCTTTCAGGTCATTAGGTAAACCTGCAATCGTAGATGATGAACCTGTGTTGATATTTTTAAGGATCAGGTTATTGATATATGCAGACCTGCTCATGCCAAAATTATTCGGGTTTATACGCAGGCCGGCAATCTTTAATTCGGGTTGTGCAAGTTCTTCCACCGATGGCATACTGCTTCGTTCCATAATGAGCATCCAGTCACCCTTATTGCTGATGCTTACAGCAGGGGAAGGCTTTGCCATCACCAGGTCGTTGATGGCTGTGGGGGGTGTTTTATATTCGATGGCATCCTGAGCATGCAGGTTCATGCTGCCAATGAATAATAACAGGGAGATTAGTTTTTTCATTTTTTTTAGTTTGTATGTAACAAAAGTAATTATAATGGAAACCGGTTCACAAAAGTTGAAGTGTTTGCGTTACACCCCATTAAACAATCAATTTGAAATACCAGCCCGGGTATGCACAAAATTATTTTTTTCAAGTTCTTTCAGCATAAACAAGGCGAGGTCGCCTGCATTGATCCTGTCGCTGCAGCCTGCCGGCATATGTTCGGCTGCTGTTGTAAAGATACCGGTTGGACCTTCATTGATGATATCCGGCGGGCAGACAAAGGTCCATGCCAAACCCGATTCCTTCAGGTATTCATATGCTTTTAAATGTTCATGACTTACAGGGAGGTATTCGGGAGGAAAATTTGATGAATCCATAATGAGTTTTTCATCATCGCCCAGCAGGCAGCCTTTTCCGCCAATGGCTATGATCCTGTTAACGCCGGCATTTTTCATTTGCGAAATGATATGTTTCATGCCAAGTGACCTTGTTTTATCATTACCGCTGAAATCGCCGCCAAGGGCAGATAAAACAGCATCACTGCCTTTGATGGCACCCAGTACCTGTTTGTCATCGAACAATGCCCCCTGAACCAGTTGCAGGTTTTTATCATCAGTAAAACCGGCTGTGAATACATTTCTGCCAAATGCTTTTACCTGTATGTTTTTAAACAAGGCTTGTTTTACGAGTTCTTTGCCAACCATCCCGGTTGCGCCAAATATGGTAATTGTCATAATGATATGCGTTTTTTATTACGGTTAGGGAGAAAGGTAATAATGATGTTTTTCATGGCTAGAGCAGGTCTGCATATACTTCTTTGTTTTTTTCCATTACCGCCCTTGCAAACGGACAAGCAGGCCTGATCTTTAATTTGTGTTCCCTGGCATAGCCGGCTGCAAAGTTAACCAGCCCGGCACCAATATTTTTCCCTTTGAGTGATTCGTCAACTTCAGTATGCAATATGATTAACATACCCGGTTCAGGAATTGAATATTCCATCAATGCCA
>CALKVC010000008.1 GCA_937996595.1 uncultured Chitinophagaceae bacterium | reverse complement strand
GTAAAAAAAAGCTTCGTTCCAACACGGGTCAGGTTGGCCGGAAAACTGCTGCCTTCGCCGTCAAATATGTCTTTAACGATGGCGGTTCCAAAAGCGGTTCCATCGCTTTTCCAAAGCTCTGTACCGTAATCGGCATCATTCACAACAAAATAAACAAGCCCGTTTGCGAGCGTGAGGTATTGAGGGTTTCCGGAAACGATTCCGGTAAATATATCCTTAACCAAAACGGTTCCTGACGGGGTTCCATCGGTTTTCCAGAGTTCTGTGCCATTAACGGCATCGGTGGCAGCGAAATAAATCCAGTTACCTGCCAGGGTTAGCGATGTTGGGTAACTGTTATCAATACCCGCAAATATGTCTTTTACCAAAACGGTGCCGGTGGCAGTTCCATCGGTTTTCCATAACTCATTCCCAGAAACAGCATCTGCTGCCGTGAAATAAACGGCCCCGTTCATATACAGCAGGCTCCCCGGGTTTGATGCTGCGTCGCCCGGGTTGATATCCTTAACCAAAACGGTTCCGCCATCTGTACCGTCGCTTTTCCAGATCTCCATACCACTGTTTGTATCCTGTGCGCTGAAATAAAGGCTGTTCCCCATTCTAACCATGTCGTGCGGATACGCATGCCCCGGCCCGGGGTTGATATCTTTTACCAAAACGGTTCCGGCTCCGGTGCCATCGCTTTTCCACAGTTCCGTGCCATTAACCGGGTCGGTGGCAACAAAATATAATATGCCATCCACTTCGGTGAGGTAAGCAGGGTTTGCATCTGCGCCCCCGGGATTGATATCCTTAACCATTACTGTTCCGGCGGCAGTGCCATCTGTTTTCCATAATTCATTTCCATTGGCTACATTCTTTGCACTGAAGTAAACGGTTCCGTTCACACTGGTAAAATGCTGCGGGATGCTGCCGCAACTGCCAATACATATATCCTTTACCAGTTGAGTACCGGTCAGTGACCCGTCGCTTTTCCATAATTCAAAACCGGTGGTAGGTTTATAGGCGCGGAAATAAATGGTATTACCGATGGCTGCAATACCCGATACATCGGAACCGGCCGTATTGGGAGCCGTATTGATATTCTTCAGGATCTTGAAATCCTGGCCGGCAGCGCCTGAACAAATAACGGTTAACAGTACACTAAAAAAAAGAAGCCATTTCTTCATAAAATATGCTGAATTAAAAATAGGCTTTCAGGAAGGATAAAAGGGTCTTAAGTATTGCTAAATTACATAATATGCCCCTAGCAGGCTTTTCTTTAGTTGCATTTTCTTATTAACAGGTGTGGATATAGTGCAAGCAAATGATTCATACGGGAAGCATTTGCAAAAAAATGTTCATCTATCTTTTATAAACCTGCTCTCCGTTTATATATGTATACAGCACTTTTGTTTTTAGTATCTCCAACTCGGGGCATTTCATGATATCGTTATCAAGCATGATGAAATCGGCAAACTTACCCGCTTCCAGGCTACCGGTCAGCTTTTCTTCAAATGCTGCCCTGGCGGCCCAGATGGTCATTCCCCTGATTGCCTGCTGGCGGCTGATCGCATTCTCTGACTGGAAACCACCGGCAGGATAACCATTGGCATCCTTTCTAATTGTTGCTGCAAAAAAAGTTTTGAACGGACTGATATCCTCCACCGGAAAATCAGTTCCCAGCGGCATCCAGCCATTTGTTTCCAGTAACTGTTTGTAGGCATAGGCCGTTTTTATCCGTTCGCTGCCTACCCGGTCAGCGGCCCAGTACATATCACTGGTAGCATGGGTAGGCTGTACGGAAGGGATGATATTATATGTAGAAAAGAATGTAAAATCGGCCGGATTTAGCACCTGTGCATGTTCTATACGCCAGCGCCTGTCGTTACTTCCTTTCAGGTACTTTGCATAAATGGCAAGCAACACCCTGTTGCCGCTGTCGCCAATTGCATGCGTACACATCTGCAGGCCGGAAGCCGATAATTTCCTTGCCTTTTCAGAAAAAACAGCGGTATCACTTAATAAAAATCCTCTCCAACCCGGTTTGTCAGAATATTCCTTTAACAGGCATGCTCCTCTTGAACCCAGCGCCCCGTCTGCATATAACTTAAACCCGCCAACATGCAGCCTGGCCGTCTTATACGGCCCCTTTGCAATCCAGCGGTCGTAATAATGTGCACTGTCACTCAGCAGGGCGAATATTTTCATCTGCAACCTTCCTGACCGTTGTTCCTCATCAACCATCTCAATGGTATGTTCACTTATGCCGCAATCATGCACTCCCGTGAGCCCAACGGCAAAGCATATACGCTGTGCATCTGAAAAATACTTTTTTGCCAGGCTGTCACCGGGCAATGGAATATATTTCTCCAGCATATCCATGGCATTGTCAATCAGGATACCGGTTGGTTTCCCGTTTTTCAGTTCAACCAATCCCCCCTTAACGGATGTGGAAGCACCTATCCCTGCCACATCCAGCGCAGCCTGGTTGGCCAGTGCCGCATGGCCGTCTATCCGTTTTAAAAAAACCGGCCGGTCAGGAAACAAGCTGTCCAGCACTGCCTTGTCCGGGTATTCTTTTAAAGCCCAATCATTCTGGTCCCAGCCACGGCCGTAAATCCATTGCATTGGCGCCTGCCGGCTGTACGTTTTTATTTTGTCGAGTATTTCATCAAAAGATTTTGTACCGTACCACCAATTGCAATTGAAATTGTAAAATTTATTCCCAATAAATTAACAGCACGACTTGGTGTTTCAACTTTACTTCTAAATCCAAACATAGCTGAATTAGAAATTTTCAATAGTGTAGAAATTATTAATGCATCTTTTTCAA
>CALKVC010000007.1 GCA_937996595.1 uncultured Chitinophagaceae bacterium | reverse complement strand
ACGGTATCTCAGGCGCCGGCCATAACGGTAACGGCTACCAAGATAAATACCAGCGCCTGTTCCAATACAGGTTATATAGAAATTCAGCCTGGCGGAGGTGTACCGGGTTATACTTACAGTATTACCGGCCCAAGCGGCCCATGGCAGGCCAGCAACCGTTTTACAGGCCTGGCAGCAGGTACTTATAACGCCTGGGTACAGGATTCAAAGGGTTGCAAGAATGCCCAGTTTGGGATTGTGATAGGTACCGATGCCGCATCAACCATTACGGTAACGGCATACCCGCGCAGTGCCAGCAGTTGTACTAACAATGGTATCATAGAATTATACAGAACTGGCGGTGTTGGCCCGTATACCTATAGCCTTGATAATGTTACCTACCAGGTAAGCAATATATTTACCGGGCTTGCCAGTGGCACGTATACCGGATGGGTTAAAGACAGCAAGGGTTGCACCGGCTCTCTTACCGGAATTATTGTTAACCAGGATCCGGCGCTTTCCACCACAGAGAGCCATGCCAATACCAGTGCCTGTGTGAACGACGGTTTCATACAGGTAAGGCCGTCAGGTGGTGTTGCGCCTTACACGTACAGTTTAGATAATGTTACCTACCAGGGTAGTGCCTATTTTACCGGGCTGGCAGCGGGTAATTATACCGCATGGGCTAAAGACCTGAAAGGATGTACGGCATCCGTAAATGTTACCATCAGCCAGAATACGATCAATGTAACTGCTTATGCGGCTCCGGCAAGTTCGTGTGAAACGGCTAACGGTTCTATACAGTTGTTCCGCACCGGTGGTTTTGGCCCGTATACATACAGTCTTGATAATGTAAATTACCAGGCCAGCAATGTATTTACCGGGTTATCTTCGGGTACCTATACCGGTTATGTGAAGGATTCAAGGGGTTGTGTAAGTTCATTGTCTAATATCAGCGTTGGGCCTAATTGCGCGCCGCCGTTGGCCGGAATGAGTAAAATGGCAAGCCTTGAAGAAAAGGCAGGACAGAGCATCCAGGCATATCCAAATCCCAGCAATGATGCATTCTCGCTCTTGCTTCAACCGGGCCTGAAGGGAAAAGTGACCATAACGGTTACGGATATGCTGGGACACAGGCTGCTGCAGGATGATATTACCGGGAAGCAACGGTATGTATTCGGCGGAAACCTTAAACCGGGTATTTATATGGTTCAGGTATCCGGCGGGCTTGGACAACAAAGTTTGAAAGTTGTAAAGCAATAAAGAAATAAATATGTAAACTTCAGTAAAGCTGCCCTGTTTCGGGGCAGTTTTTTTTTGATCACTATTTGAACTTCAAATGCAATGAAATGATATTTGCATTCAGGTTTGTTGTTCTGTCATAATGGCCATACCGTAACTCAAGTGAATGTAACCTGATGGCTTTTATCAAAGGTTTGGGAGGTGCTATACGAACACCTGCTCCCAAAAAGTGACTGTTGAATTCCGATAAGGCATAATTACTTGTGTAAAATTCATCGGCGGATGTGTGTTCCCTGTAAGGCGCAAAATAAGTGGAACCGGTTTGCTGGTAAAAACGGTAGAATGGGGTGATGGAAAAGAACGGGGTTATCTTAACCACTGTTTCCAGTTGGATGGCATTGGAATTGATTCCCCAATCGTCGTGGTAGAACCGGTACCAGCTTCGTACAATGAATTTGTCGCCTATGAAATAACTGGCCCTTAGGCCAACAGGTAATTTCAACCTTTGTGAAGGGAGTTTCTCAACATGAGCTGAATTATCATTGAAATATACTCGGTGAAACGGCAGGCTGAGGTATCCATGCTGCGAAACAATTTCAGCATCAATTGATAGCTGAAGCCGTTTATTGATAATTTGGTTCCACCCGATGGCCCCGCTAATGCTGTTGCGGCTGCTGCTGCCTTGAGAACCTCTGCCTGACCTTAATTCTTCCGGGTATATCAGGCTTACCTGGTCAAAAAACACCTGGCCTTTTAATATCAGTTCCCCGTTCCTGTTATTGGTCTTTTTTGAATAACTAACATTGGCGCCGATTGAACTGTAATCGTATTCACCGGAATAGGAAAGGCCTGCACCCAGTGTGGTGCCTTTTTTTTCATTCTCTACCGACCAGCCCAGTGATGGATAAAACCGGGTATCTTCAGATGATGCAGAAGAAATGGTTTTTGGATCTATCTTATCTGATGAAGCGGATGTATAATGGTCCAGCCCGAATTCCAATGTCAGTTTGTGTTTACGGTACTTCCTGTCATATTTACTGATGGTAAGGTCAACCGTATTGGATATATCTGTAAGTTTTTCGGAGCCAATACCACCGGTTACTGTTGCATTATTGCCATCCTGCCGGTAATAGCTTGAAACAAGGTTTACTTCTTCCAGTTTTAGTTTACGCGATTTGTATGCTGAGTCGGTGTCCTGACTTTTCTGGGAAAATGCAGCAAGCATACCGATATAGAATCCGAGGACCGATAAAGACAGTTTTTTCATGTAGAATGATTTGGGTTTAATTAGTTACAACCGCATCCACCACCAGTTTTTCCGCCATTGGCACCTGAAGCCCCTTCGCGGTAAGATTGAAAATTGAGTTCTGTCTTTTCAATCTTTCGGTTGGATAGAGACATCTCCGCATCATTCAGCCTGTTTTTCTGGTATCCCTTTACGTTAGTGCATGAGACGGGCAATAGGGCGCTAAGCGCAATTGTCAAAGCCGGTAAAGCGATTCCGGGAAACTGTTTCTGTAGTTTCATTTGATTTGTATGTTTTTTGAAGTAAATAACTTGTCATTATCATCAATAATGATACATGCCATGCCTTTAATCTGGTTTATCATGTTTAATCCGGCTTTTGTACCCATGATCATTACCGGGGTAGCCATGGCATCCGCTAATTCTGCATTGGGAGATATGATGGTAACACTTTTTATACCGGTTACCGGTAAGCCCGTTTTCGGATCAATGGTATGTGAATACTTTTTCCCGTTTACCAGGATGAATTTTTCATAATTGCCGGAAGTTGCCACCGATGTATTGGTAATATCCAGGTGTGAAAAAATTTGCCTGGTATCATCGGGTGCAGCAATACCGATTGTCCATGGTTTTCCATCGGGCTGATAACCCCAGGTGGTTAGGTCGCCTGCTGCATTTACAATACCGCTTTTTACATCATGATCCAGTAATATTTGCTTAGCCCTTTCTGCTGCATATCCTTTACCGATACCACCAAACCCGATCCGCATGCCTTTTTCCTTCAGGAATACGGTGTAATGCTGCTCATCCAAAACTACATTCCTGTAATTGATAAGCCGTATCATATCCCGGGCTGTATCCGGGTCTGGCAGGCTCGTCATTTCTTTATCAAAATTCCACAATTTTTTATCGATAGATCCGTACGTTATATCAAATGCTCCCTGGGTAATTTCAGAAATTCTTTTTGACCGTTTCACGAGGTAAAAAAATTCCGGGCCTACTTCAACCGGTGAAATACCTGCATACCGGTTTACCTTGTTGGTGAGGCTGGATTCGTTGTAAGTTGTTAACAGGGTTTCAATCCGCCTGATTTCCGCAACGGCGGCATCAATACAAACGCCAGCCCGTTTTTCATCTGCATCAACTACGCTTATTTCAAAGCGGTTACCCATCAGTTTCAATATCTTCCTGAATAAGGCGCTTTTTTGTTGACTGGTATTAATTATTTCCAAGAACAATGGATTTTACCTGTTTCGTGAAATCTTCCGCTGAACCTTTTGGTAAACCATCCCATTTTTTCAGCACTTTTCCTTCAGCATTCAGCAATAAAGTGAGCGGGAATGAACCTTCATTATTGAATTTTTCTGCTAAAAAGTCATTTTTTGTTTGCTGTGCTTTGGAGAGTTGGTTTTTTTTAAGCCTTGGGAAATCAGCATTCAGCAAAACCAGGTTTTCGGTTGCGAATTTTTCAAATACATCTGTTTCAAATATTTCCCGATGCATCCGGATGCAAGGGCCGCACCAGTCTGATCCGGAGAAATTAAGCAGGATCAGTTTTTTTTCAGAAGCAGCTTTTTGCCTGGCTTTTTCAAAGTCTGTTTCCCAGGTTAGGGCAGAAAACAGAAAACTGCTTAATAAGGATATCAGGAGTAATTTCATGCAGGTTTATTTATGCAAAGTTGGTTTTTTTAGTGTTGATTATTATTTAAATAACCGCACGTTAACAAAAAAATAATCAATAGTAAATACATTTCATGAACAGGCGGGATGGCCTGTAAAGCGTTTGATGAACTGATCAATGGCTTTTTACTCATCATGTGCAGCACCGTGAGTTGCAGAGGCTATGAGTAGTTCATTTCAAAACCTGAAATACACAAACAGCCGCCCGAAGTTTTTGCTGTCGTTTTCAATCCGGTGATATAACGGTTTTATATGGGGCAGTTGCAGGAACCGCTCCACTTTTTTCCGAAGCTGCCCGCTTCCCTTGCCCGGAATGATTTCCACTTCCTTTATTTTCTTGTCTATGGCATCTTCAAATGCCTGCTGAAGCGCTTTGTCAATCGCTTTGCTGTTATTATAGATATCGTGCAGGTCAACTTTTATCCTGGCCAATGTTATTGAGATTTATCAAAGTTTATAGGTTGGTTTGGAAAAGCCGGGTACACTGGTTAATCAGGCGTTTAATCGTTACTGTTATATTAGCCTGATCCCTGTTTTTTCAAGTGCAATCACCCGCTGTTTATACAGGTTGCCCACCGCCATCTTGAATGTCTTCTTGCTCATGCCAAAGAAATCATAAATGGCATCGGGGTCGCTTTTATCATAGAACGGGAGATACCCGCCATTTTCCTGTAAAAGCCTCTTAACCTTTTCCGTTTCATCTTCCACGCGCCCGTACCCTGGTTTACCCGCAGCTACATCTATCTTATTGTCGGGATAGATTTTTTTTATAAAACCTTTGAACGTATCGCCCACTGTGATATTACGGTAAATTTCATTGAAATGAAGTACACCGGTGTGCCGGTTGTTGATGATTACCACATAGCCGATATCGGTGCGGCGGTAAACGAGCAGGTCTACCAGTTCCAGCTCTTTGACCGTAAGCGGATCGTTGCCCAGGGATGAATCGAACTTTTCGGTAGCGGCCAGCCGGCCGGTTTGTTCGTCGAGGTAGATTTTTACCAGGTATTCGCCGTTGGGG
>CALKVC010000006.1 GCA_937996595.1 uncultured Chitinophagaceae bacterium | reverse complement strand
CCTCAAACCTCAAACCTCAAACCCCAAACTTACTTGCCGCTTTTTGCCCTGCCCCGAATAAACAAACTGTTGATGCTCTTATTTTCGTAGGCGTTGCGGATAGCTACGGCAAACAATTCATCTGTAGAAACCACTTTAATTTTTTTGCATCCTGGTTTAACAGGAATTGTATCACAAACAACCAGTTCTTCCAATACGCTGTTTTCAATGTTTTCGTAAGCATTTCCGCTTAAAACAGGATGTGTACATAAAGCCCTTACACTTTTGGCTCCTTTCTCTTTCATGAGTGCGGCGCTTTTAGCCAGCGTGCCTCCTGTATCACAGATATCATCTATTAATACCACATCCCTGTCTGTTACATCTCCAATAAGTACCATACTGGCTATTTCATTGGCTCTTTTCCTGTGTTTGTCGCAAATAACCATATCACATTCAAAATAGGTGGCTATTTCACGAATCCTGTTGGCACTCCCCACATCCGGGGCTGCAAATGTGAGGTTTTTCAACCGGAGGTTTTCTATATATGGAATGAAAATAGCAGAAGAATCAAGATGGTCAACCGGAATATCGAAATACCCTTGTATTTGCGGGGCGTGCAGGTCCATGGTTACTACCCTGTCGGCCCCTGCCGCCACCAGCATATTGGCAACCAGTTTAGAACCGATGGCTACTCGGGGCCTGTCTTTCCTGTCTTGCCTGGCAAAACCGTAATATGGTATCACTGCAATCACTTTATAAGCAGAAGCACGTTTGGCAGCATCAATCATCAGTAAAAGTTCCATCAGGTTGTTGGTAGGCGAAAAGGTGCTTTGTATCAGGAATACAAACCTGCCCCTGATGCTCTCCTTAAATTCAACCCCAATTTCGCCATCGCTGAAAGTCTGGATATTTACCTTTCCCAGCGGTTCACCAAATTTCTTTGCTATTTTTTCTGCCAGGTATTGCGACCCGGTGCCGGAGAATAATTTTGCATTGGATTCCATGTAAATAAATATTACGGTTGTTTAAGGATTTTTTTTGCGAAAATACATTTAGTTTCATTCAATTGCAGCATTAACTTTTAACAAGTTCTGCATGAAACCATGCAGCATTTTTTAGAAAGTTAAATCCGTAAGCTCTATATGTTCCGGGAATATATGTAAATGAAAAAAAACTATCCGTAAATATGCCTGCTGAAAACAACGTAACCGCTATCAAAAACTGGTCATCCGACGACAGGCCCCGCGAAAAACTGAACGCTCAGGGCCCATCTGCATTAAGCAATTCAGAACTATTAGCCATACTGATCAACAACGGTTACAGGAATAAATCTGCTGTTACCCTGGCAAAAGAAGTACTCAGTATTGGAAGCAACAACCTGGATGAATTGGGCAAATTATCTATTAATGACCTTGTAAAAATAAAGGGAATCGGGATGGCAAAAGCCGTTACCATTGCTGCCGCACTTGAGTTGGGAAGGAGAAGGCAGGTTGCTGATCCTTTACACAGAAAAACCATCCGAAACAGCAGAGAAATTGCCGATTATCTGCGAACAACACTAAAAGATTTCACTCACGAAGTATTTGCCGTATTATTCCTAAACCAGGCTAACAAGATCAAGCATTTTGAAATTATCAGCCGGGGTGGAATAACCGGAACAGTTGCCGATCCCAGGATCATTTTAAAAAAAGCAGTTGAAACAGCAGCTACATCAATAGTATTGAGCCATAACCATCCTTCCGGAAATCTTAAGCCCAGCCGGGCAGATGAGGAACTGACAAAGAAAATTACACTTGCTGCTGGTTACTTCGATATACGGGTACTTGACCATATTATTGTTTCGGATGAAGGGTATTATAGTTTTGCGGATGAAGGGTTGATGTAGTTTGAGGTTTGAGGTTGTTGGTTTGAGGTTTGAAGTTTGAAGTTTGATGTTTGAGGTTTGAGGTTTGAGGTTGGTACTGAATAAATAAATATTTTATTAATGGCAACAATCACAAGATTTGAAGAGCTTGAAATCTGGCAATTAGCCAGGCAACAGGCTAAAGAAATATACCAGTATTATTCTATTGGATCTTTTAATAAAGACATTGAATTACATCATCAGATCAATGCAGCAAGTGGCTCTGTTATGGATAATATAGCTGAAGGTTTTGACAGATCGGGTAATAAAGAATTTATCAATTTCCTGATTATTGCTAAAGGTTCGAATGCAGAAACACGTTCACAATTATATCGTGCATGCGACAGAAATCATTTAACCCATGAAATTTTCAATGAATTGGTCTCAAAAAATGAAGTATTAGGTAAGAAAATAATGACATTCATTCAATACCTTAG
>CALKVC010000005.1 GCA_937996595.1 uncultured Chitinophagaceae bacterium | reverse complement strand
TAATACCATCTATGATTGCGCAAGGGGCTTATACCTGATAAAGTATGGATCAGTTCCCATCAGCAACGTTTCAATAAATGACAACATTTTTGTTGCGAAAACAACCAACCAGTACACTGCATATTATGAACCCGGAGCAGCCACCATGCCAGCTGACTTTTCCGCCGATAATAACACTTATGCCAGACCGTTAGATGACAATACCACAATTTGGAGAGACCAGAACGGGACTAATTATTATAACACACTTGAACAATGGAAGAACTATACAGGACAGGAAGCGAATTCATCAAAATCAACTGCAACTATTACAACCGTTAATGAACTCCGCTTTGAATACAATCCAGAATCAGTAAGCCAGACAATTTCTTTAGGAGCCACTTATATTGACATGAAAGGTGTCATTTATAACGGAAGTATAACAATAGCTCCTTTTTCTTCTTCAATATTGTTAAAAACAAGCGCAGGCAATATTGCCCCAACAGCCAATGCAGGTGCAGACCAAACAATCACTATTCCAGCAAACAGCATATCCATTTCAGGAACAGGTAACGACCCGGATGGAACCATTACTGCTTACCAATGGCGTAAAGTTTCCGGGCCTGCATCGGGAAATATCTTAAACAATACAACTGCATCAACTACGGTTACCGGTTTATCACAAGGTATCTACAACTTTGAATTGAAAGTAACTGATAACAATGGTGCTACAGATGTTGACACGATGGTAGTTACCGTTAACGCCGGAAATAACCAGGCTCCAGTTGCCAGTGCCGGGCAAGACCAAACCATTCTTCTTCCTCTAAACAATGTTACACTTACCGGATCAGGAATTGATACAGACGGAACTGTTGTATCATATACATGGAGCAAAATATCCGGGCCATCAGCAGGAATAATCAGTTTGCCTGCATCAGCTATTACCGGCGTATCAGGATTGGTACAGGGATTATATCAATTTCAGCTAACCGTAACCGATAATAACGGTGCAACAGCCAGTGATATCATGCAGGTAACGGTTAACAACAGCGGAATCAACACTCCTTATTCGGGTTCTGCCCAATTGATACCCGGTACCATTGAATTTGAAAATTTCGATTTGGGCGGACAGGATATAGCATACAACGATATTACCCCGGAGAATACAGGCGGTGTATACAGGATAACTGAAGCTGTAGATATTGAGAATTCAACAGAAGGGTCGCCGAATATTGGCTGGACTGAAGCCGGGGAGTGGATGAAATATTCCGTACAAGTATCTACAGCCGGCACCTACAATATTACAGCCCGTGTTTCTTCTCAAAACACAGCCACTTCTTTCAGGGTTGAAATGGATGGAACTACCATCGCAACTTTTTCTGTTCCCAACACGGGAGGTTACCAGAACTGGCAAAATGTACTGATTCCCGGAATTACACTTTCAGCCGGTTTAAAAGTAATGAGGGTTTTCTATATCACCGGGGGATATAACCTGAACAATATAACATTTGCTGTTGCCCCGCCGCCCAACCAACTGCCTGCAGCCAATGCAGGATTAGACCAGAACATTACATTACCAACCAATACTGCTTCGCTTACCGGTAGCGGTAATGACCCTGATGGAACCATCAGCAGCTATCTCTGGAGAAAAATTTCGGGACCAACAACGGGTACAATCTCGAATCCGAATTCGGCTGCAACTACAGCAACAGCACTGGTTCAGGGTACATACAAATTTGAACTGAAGGTTACCGATAACAGCGGAGCCACTGATCTTGATACCATGCAGGTAACGGTGAATGAAGCCATAGTAATTGCTAACAGCCTGCCTGTTGCTGATGCCGGATCTGACACTACCATTTATTTACCCGTTAATACGATTTCCATTACAGGTATAGGCACAGATACAGATGGAATGATTTCGGGATATAGCTGGAGGGTTATTGAAGGTTCTGCATTTGTAATTACCAACGCCTACCAGGCAACAACTTACTTGTACGACATGCAACCGGGAACATACAGCCTGGAATTAACGGTAACGGATAACCGTGGAGCAACCGGCAAAGACACCGTAAGCGTAAATGTTGTTGATAACAGGAACCTGGATTTACCGGAAGATGGACTGGTAATCCTTAGCAATCCGGTAGTAACGAACGCCCTGCATGCAAAGATCAGTTCAGGCACGGTGAACAACAGGAAAATAACTGCGGTACTTACTGATATGCAAGGCAGGGTATTGTGTAAGAAGATGATTACGGTAACCCGTCATATATTTACCGAAACAATTGATATGACAGGGTTCCTTTCCGGGCAATATGTTTTAAGCGTTTATTTTGAAAACAAAAAACCGCTTTCTGTTCCATTCATCAAATTACGTTAGTTAATTCATGTGCAAAAGGTCATAAAAATGAAGCCGCAGATTATTCACTGCGGCTTCATTTTTGTATACATGAGATGCCTTATCAGGAATCCTCTTCTTTTGAAAAATTCAGTTTAACCTTTACCGTATTATTAAAAATGTATGCAAACCAGAATAACAGAATAGGGACAATGATTGTAAACATCCTTACATAAGCGGTAACGAGGGTACTTGCCCCAAGGTAAAGCACTGTGAAGAATAACAGGAACCTAATATGATAACTCACCCTTCGCCAGTTAATAAAGGTTGGGATCATACAAAACAGCATCATGGTCAGTATGATACCATTTGCCGGAAATACAAGCAACACTTTAGGCCGCTGTACAGCCATGGAAAACGGATAGTGAAATACCAGCCTCCCAATATTGTACATGCAATTCTGAAGGTATTTACCGGGATGTTTCTTAATATTTTCAAAGGCCTTTTTTTTCCAAACATCATCCTGTTCAACGCCTTTGTACTTATATATCTCATTATAGTCTTCCTGGTGATGAGCCAGCAGGCTATCACCGGATCCGGGAATATTATAATTCCCCATATCTACCGGGTTTTGCTTCAGCTCCAGCTTCCAATCTCCATATTCATCTTTAAACGGCGTACTGCTCCAGTACAGTGTACTGCCTGCTGTTGTACTCCAGTATAAAACCCTTCCGGTAATACTGTATACATACAGCATATAAGGCAATACGGTGGCAAATCCCATCAGCATGATAAATAAACCCTTTTTATAATTCAGTGACTTGCGGTTTAACAGCCAAAGCAATATGGTTCCGGCCAGCATGAAAATAAGCACAAAACCAAAAGCAACTTTTGTCAGTACGATATACCCAAGCATAAAACCGGCAATCAAAATGTATTTCCGTACTTCTTTTACATTGCCTGGCTTAAAAGCTTTTGTCATTGCATAAATGAGGACAGAAACCAGCAGGTAAGTTATCGTTTCGGTGTGTGTAAAAGGCATATTCTGGAATGCCACATAATAACAGGCCCAAAGCATGCTGAACAAAACGGTAAGCTTGTAAGAAACAGTTTCTTTTAGTGCTTTGTACAGATAAACATTGGACACATAATAAAAGAATGCATTGGCAATGGTAATGGTAATAAGCGGTAAACCAAGTGCTATGAACGGCATCAATACAATCGGCCATCCGGGGCCGTTAGTAAGGTTGATATCGGGAGCCGGCGGTGAATAGAACCCGTTCACGAGGTTTTTAGCGAACATCAGGTATCGTTCCTCGTCTCCCTGGTTCCCGGTTGTTGGAAACAGTAATACGAATACAATATAAAATGCGAGGAAGGGCAAAAACAATATCCATGGATTCTGTGGAAGTTTAATTTTCTTTATTGCGTTTTGCATGCTGAAGTATTTACTTTGAGGAATCTAAAATCCGTTATATTCCACTTTAACCGGAATATCCCGGACAGGTTTTTGATGTATAATCAATCTAATCAATTATATCCTGTGTGTCTTTCTGCTGTTTCTTCAGTGAAGTGCCAAGATGAAACAACTCTTCAAAATATCTTTTGTTCTGCAGCGATACGAATCCAAGGCTAAGGAATTGAATGGCTATCACAAAAGTGATACCGCCTACCAGGAATGATTGAGGGTTCTTATTAAACTGTGTAGCCAGGCTGTAAGAGAACGTACTGTTTGGTGAAGAAATGGAATGGAGTTCTGCCAGGTAGTTTAACGTGTCATATAACAACCAAATCAGTTCATACAATGATAACAACATCAGCACGGCGCCAATGCCCATGAAAAATATATATGGCCTGAAAATAAATCCCGACATGAGACCTGAAAAAAAGCTCCTTAAAACCCTGAGGCTGGAAGTGCGTTGCCCGGCATATTTGTTCTGTTCCGTCCAATCGAGATGAGCCGGTATTTCTACAATTCTGGCCCTTAATATCATTGCCTTGTAAATTATTTCCGGCATTATCTCATAATCCCTTGTTTTAAGGTTTAAAGTCCGGATGAAGGATTTCCGGTATGCACGAACCATGCCAGTAAATGTGTAATATTTATCCTGAGCGGCAAAACTCATGAAACGGTTCACCCATTTGCTCATGACACGCCTTTGAAACGGAACGGCGGTAACTTTGCCCCCCTTCATATATGGGGATGCAATCACGATATCGGCACTGGTTTCTACCAGTTTATCAACCATCTGTTCAATATAGTTTTCTGAATAACTCAGGTCAATATCCATTACAACAATAATATCGCCTTTGGAGTTTCGGAAACCTGTTTGCATGGCATTGCCCAGGTTGAGGTTGGTTGGGTGGTGTATTACCCGAATTTTATCAGACTGGCTGGCCAGTGCATCAGCTATTTCAGCCGTTTTATCCTTACTGCCGTCATTTACTATCAGTATCTCCCATTCATATTTGTCACTCTTGCTGTGAAGGTAATCAGAGATCGTATTTATATTAACCTGCAGGATCGCTTCTTCATTATAACATGGAGCTACAACACTAATGAATGGCTTCTGGTTGGGCATGAGGTAAAGGTTTCTTTAATTTATAATGGGTATATACAGGGAACAACCTTCCAACTAACGGTAGCATATACCCTCTTTTAACAATCGTAAAATTCTCTTCCAGCACTTTGGTAACTTTCTTCCTGGCGCTTCCAAACTCCTCTTCCGGCTTTTTCCTGGTATATAATGAAAGGAAAAAGTCAAGTATCCTGCTTTCCATCGGGCAGATGGTCATGAAAACGCCGTCATCTGCCAGGATCCGCTTGATTTCATCCAGCGCTTTTTGCAGGTCGGGAACAAATTCCAGCACACTTACCGCTACAACCGCATCAAAGCTTTTATCTTTATAATTCGTTTGCTCAATACTTTGGGTGCTTACATCGTAATTACTTATACCATACTGATGGCATAAGGCATGTATATGCCCGAAATTGTTATGTATGTCACAGGCATAAATTTCATCACAATGCTTTGCCAGTTCGGGAATGAAAATCCCGCTCCCCGTTCCTGCTTCCAATAACCGGTGATACCTGTTTTTCCCGATCATTTTTATGATCTTGCGAAAACGGTATTTCTGGATATACTTGATCGGAAATTTATAATTCCAGTCAAAATAATCTACTTCACCTGTCTTACTTAGTAAACCCTGCTCAGGTAATGTTAAATGCATAACTTTTATTTAATTGCTTTACAATAAAATACACAAAGAACCCTGGTAAATCATTAAATTGAATTAATGATATCTACCATTTTTTGAGATACATTGCTGCCAAATATCTCATGTTGGTTTTCGGGTACGTTAAATCCTGCAATCTTAGAAGCTATCGCTTTATCTGTCGGGTTTATGAGGCAATTCCAGTTTTCTTCAACTGTTTCAATCCATTCAGTTTCTGTACGTAAGGTAAAACAAGGTTTACGTAATATATACGCTTCCTTTTGTATTCCACCCGAATCTGTTATGATCCTTTTGGAATAATTTTCAAGTGTTATGAAATCAAGGTAACCCTGCGGCTCTATCAAGCGGATATTTGAAGGAACCTTGTATGAAGGCCCCAGCATTTTCCGGGTTCTCGGATGTACCGGAAAAATGATCGTTTCCTTCAGTTGATTCAATTGTTCGAGGATGTTTTCCAGCACACTGGTATCATCCACATTATAGTTTCGGTGTAAAGTAAGTAGGTTAAAATCCTGGTCTTTAAGCGATAGGTCATGGATAATGGTTGATTTCTGAAGAGCAATTTGAATATTATTCTTCATGGTATCTACCATGATATCGCCTGTAAAGTAGGATTTTTTTTCTAAATTTTCTTTTTTTAATATGTTAACCGCTGAAATTGTTGGAACAAACAGGTAATCAGCTACTTGATCAGCTACAATCCGGTTCACTTCTTCGGGCATACTCCTGTTATAGCTTCTTAAGCCTGCTTCAATATGAATGATCGGTATAACTAATTTTGAAGCAGCAATGGCACCTGCCAATGTTGAGTTTGTATCGCCGAATATGATGACAAGGTCGGGTTTCTTTTCCATCATTTCCGCCTCCAGCTTTATCATCATTTCACCAGTCTGCATGGCCTGCGTGCCAGATCCAACATTCAAATGAATATCGGGTTTCCGTATGCCAAGGTCAATGAAAATCTTTTCTGACATGGCATAGTCGTAATGTTGCCCAGTGTGAACAATATATTCCTCATGCAGCCCTGCCAATGCCGCAGACAAAGGAGCCAGTTTTATAAACTGGGGCCTGGCGCCTACTATGGAGAATATTTTCACTTTCAGTTATACTATTTATCTAACGGAATTAATTTTTCTGCCCTTACCCTTCCTGCAAATTCACCCATCGGCAATAATTCAAAATTTTCCTTTAACATGGTCATGGTGGTTTCGAAAATTTCCAGTTTTCGTGGACTAAGCACATTCATTCCCGGGAAAAATTCAAGTTCCGGAACCACATCCTTTCCTATGAGGTCGAGCGGATGCAACAGGTAACTGGGTTGTGTACGGGTTATTCTGCACATCATGATGGCAAAACGAAGGTATAGCTTCATCAAACCGGTGGAAATATTGCTGATATAGAGCAGGTAACTCTGGTGAAACGGAATCTTGAATACCGGCATCGTTGTTACCGGTATTTCCATCAGGGTTTTAGTATTCCTGAATTTCCAGGTAAATGGCTTTAACGGGTAAAAGCCCTCCCGGAAGGACCCGAACAGTTCTTTCCTGCTCTCTTTTTCCTCTTTTGAAAGATTCGATTTCCAGAAATAATATTTACGCATCAACGGCGAAATATAGGTTGGCAATAATGAGGCATCAAAGATATAACCTCTTTGCTGGAGCACTTCAAGCAGGTCATTGCTCCAACTGAAACCCGGGCCGCGGAACATGTTTGTTCGTTTACCCGTTGCCTTTAGTATCGCTTCCTCCGCTATCCTTATCTCCTCTTCTATCTTTTCTTTTGAATAGGTTTTAAGCCATGATTCATGATGAAATGAATGGTTAGCCACTTCATGCCCGCGGTCCACAATACTTTTCAGTACAGCATGGTTCTTTTCTATGGCTGCATCCTGTCCTACAATGAAAAACGTAATTTTTATGCCCAGCTTATCCAGCACATCAAGGGTGATGGGCAGCACCACATCGAGGTATGAAGGGAATTTATCCCAGCCCTCATCTCCATGAACCTTCATGTACGACCATTGGTCGTCAAGGTCCAGCGATATGCTTGCCATCAGTTTTTTCCTTTTCATTTTTTTAATATTTCTTCCAGTTTTGTTTCGGCCACACGCACTGTTTCATTCACATTCAAGGTGCCGTCTATGATATATGATGTGTTAACGATATGCACATGCGGCAGTGAAGTTTGTACTGCCGGCAATGAATCTGAATACCCCAGTTTGGCCACCGTAATCACATGTTTTGCCCTGGCAACGCCGGCAAACTGTATATGCTCATCCTTAATTACAGGATACATGGTTTTGAAATTATCTAAAAAATAATCTCTCACCTGCTCATCGGTTTTTTTAAACAACGGGTCATCCGGGCTTAGGTATTTGGGCAGGTAAACAAGTGTTTTTCCTCCCAGGTAATCCTTATTAACCAATGCCGTCATTTCAATGATACCGGTAAATGGAAACCTTGAGTCGGTGATATTGGTTATATAAAAATCACTGACCGGTTTATCCATCAGCACCGCTACGCATATAACGCCCAGGTATTCTATGTTTTCCAGTTTTTTGACCTCGCCTGGTGAAAGACCGGTGCAGAGCCCGGAGGCAATGGGGGAAGGCAACGTTACAATCACTTCATCGAATGATTCCACGCTATCATCAGCAAGCCTGATGAGTGGTAAATTATCTGCCCCCGTTCTTACTTCCTTTACGGAAGTATTCGTTTTAACATGTACCTTTTCATCCAGCAGGGTTTGTTTAAACGCTTCAATTACTGTCTTATATCCTCCCGGAACAAACCCGAACATTTCTTTCTTTAATCCGCTTCGCCTGGCGCCGTACAGTCTTTGAATAGTTGCCCAGATGAACACGGCTGATGTTTTTGTATAGCTGTCTCCCAGCTTGGCACGCAGCAATGGAAGCCAGATCCTTTCATAGGTCCTTTTTCCTGACCAGCGTTTAAGCCACTCCGTTACCGGTACCTGTTCAAGCTTCTTCCAGTTCTTTATTCTGGATGCCACCAAAATGGTCAAACCGAGCCTGAACTTGTCTAACAGGTTCAGTGTTGGAAATTTCAGGAATTCGATGGTATCAGACATCGAATACAGTTTTCCATTTATGTAGAAACCGGTTTTGGTTTCCACCCATTCAATAGTATGTTCCAGGCCTATATCTTTCAGGATATTTCTTGTTCTGAAGTCAGATAACAGGATCACATGATAAAACTTATCCCATTCCACTTCTTTCCTGTTTTCTCCGGAACCTATTGGCATCTTCCAGGAACTGACCAAACCACCTACTTCCGGTGCTGCTTCAAAAATAGTTACCTTATGTCCTTGTTGAGCAAGCCGGTGTGCCAGCGTCATTCCCATGATGCCTCCGCCAACAATACCCCAGTTTTTTTCCTGCTTCATCAAGTTAATATTTATCTGATCATGAACTGTTTCTGCCATTCAATCGTTACAGCCAGTCCTTTTTCCAAATCCCATGAAGGCTGAAAATCAAATGTGGAACAAAGTTTTGTTATATCGGGTACCCTGCGCATTACATCTTCATAATTTCCGAAAGTTGAATATGGAATGTAGTTCAATTTCGGTTCGCTACCGGGGCCATTAACGAGTTTCCAGATTAATATAGCCAGGTCTTTGATTGAAATTTCAGCATCCGCTTTCGGGCCCGTGTTAAAAATTTCATTGTCAGATTTATTATTCTCTATGCAATGAACCAGCGCATTAACCGTATCATCCACATAGGTGAAAGTACGTGTCTGAGAACCATCTCCATGGATATCGATGGTTTCATTTTTATATGCTTTTTCTATGAATACTGATTGCGGACCGCCCCACCAGGTAAGGTTTTGATGCGGGCCGTAAGAACCAAAAAAACGTGTGATCGTGTATGGTAAACCGTATTCGTCATGATTGGCAATAATATATTGCTCACCGTACATCTTTGAAAGTGCATAGGCCCATCTTTTTACTGTGGTTGGTCCCATTACTAGGTCTGAACTTTCAGCAAATGGTATATTAGGGTTTTTTCCATACACATCAGAAGTGGAAGCGAATAAAATCTTCGACTTATCCATATTGCATTTATGAACCACATTCCTAAGCATGAGGTAGTTCTCTTCCAATGTACGCAATGCATTGGTATATCTTGGGATTTTCTGGGACGCCAGGTGTACGATAATATCTGCCTTAACATCCTTCAGGATCAGGGGATTGGCTATATCCCCCATAATGAAACCGAAATCAGGGTTGGCCTGTATCGGTTCAATATTACGCATGAACCCATAATTCAGGTTATCGATCCCGGTCACCTGGTGGCCTCTTTCGAGTAAACGCTTTGCCAGATTTGAACCGATAAAGCCGGCTACACCTGTTATTAATATCTTCATAATTTATAAATTATTCCTTCAAAATTTTTCCCTTAAAAGGCATTTTTGTCTCCACGGAAAACAGAATATACCGTGAGGAACAGTATCTGGATATCCAGCCAAAGGTTCCAGTTTTCCAGGTACCAGAGGTCTTTGTCAACACGCATCTTTATCTGTTCAGGGTTTGTGATCTCTCCCCTGAAACCGTTTATCTGCGCCCAACCTGTTATGCCTGGTTTTAAGAACTGGCGCACCATGTAGTCATCCACAATCTTTGAATAATCATTGGTATGTTTCAGCATATGCGGCCTTGGCCCAACCAGGCTCATTTCGCCTTTAAACACATTGATGAACTGCGGAAATTCATCCAGGCTTGTTTTCCTGATAAACCTTCCCAGCCTGGTAACCCGTGCATCGTTTGCGGTTGCCTGTTTCAGGTCTGCATCCTTGTTACTTTTCATGCTCCTGAATTTGAGGCAATAAAATGGGACTTTATTTTTGCCTGTGCGTAATTGTTTAAAGAAAACAGATTCTCTCGACTCTATGTAAATCAGCAATGCGAACAGGGGAATCATCCAGGAAAGGAAGAAAACAATTACAAATAAGCTTACGGCAATATCCAGCATCCTCTTTTTAACCCGGTTACCCACATCATCAAGGGGTTCGCTACGCAGGGAAAGTATCGGCAGGTCTCCAAAATATTCTATGTGAACTTCCCTGGTGATAAAAACAGACAGGTTTGGAACGATCTTGAACCGGATACATTCTTTTTCTGCCTGGTGCATCAGGTTATAAATATCTTTGTTCTGTTCCGGTGTGATGGTTGAAAATATCTCCTGTACATCCAGTTCCCTGGCGGTTTTCAGGGTATCATCAATATTGGCAAGTACCGGGTAATGCGTAAGCTCACTGATCTTATTATTGTCTTCAATATATCCCAGCAGCTGGGTGTTCTTTCCATCCTGTTCAAAATAATTTGACAGTTTCTTTGCAGTTTCATTATAGCCAAGGATGATCACTTTCTTGGTAAGGCTGTTACTCTTCTTGAAAAAGTTATTTATCCCGAGATATAAAAACCGGTTGATAAGCAAACCAAGCCCAAAGCTAACGATTGTGCATAATATGAAAATCCTTGAGATATCAAAAGCCCTTGAAAAGAAAAGGTAAACGAGCACGCAAATGATCCAGACCAGGTAAACCTGGATGGTGCGTTTGATATAATACTCAAAATTCAAAATTACCTTGATAGCATATGTGCGGAAGAAAATGGAAATGAGCAGCCAGATGCCATTTGATACGGCCCAGTACTGAAAGTAAGGATCCGTATACATAAGGTGAATCCTTTTCAGTAAAAAAACCTGGCATAGCATATATACCGTATTCAATACGATTATATCGAGCAATACCAGCGTTATCTGTAAATATCTTTCAAACTGCCTGTTCATACCAGGATTATTTTTTTTCGCTTATTTTTTTATGAGCCTGCAAGCTGCTTGTCAAATTCATTAATATAGTTTACTGTCTGAGTGATATTGGCGCTTGATGAAGCACCAAATAAGATGGACTCAATATTCGGCAGCTTGCATACATATTCTATGGCATCTTTCGGATTGATGGCGCCTCCCCCCAAAACCTGCATGGCAATGGCTCTTACCTTTTTTGTTTTAAGTACCTGCTCGTAGGCTTCTTTACCACCTGACATTCGGAAACCAGCGAGGTTGATGGAAGAACAAATGATGGGATTATGTATGCCGGCCTGTTCCAGCTTTTCCAATAACATAGGCATGTTCATTGTTATAAAACCTGCTTCTGCATCATACTTTTTTTCTACATATTTATGGAATGCAACGAGTATATCTGTCATGCCGAGGCCAAGCAATAAGTCTGTTACCACATTCTGTAAAAAGATGACCGGTGTTTTAATACCCTTGAACATTTTCATTTCAGCATCAATCAGCAATTCCATGATTGACAGGTAATCTTTTGCCAGGTATGCAACGCCACCTTTAAAGAGGGAGCCGATAAAGTTTCCGGGCACATATTGTTTTAATGTACCTGCAATGCCCAGCTCTGTTACTGCATTGGCATATTTATGTGCATATGGCATGCAGGGGAATATCTTGTAATCGGCATATTTCTGTGGGTTGGCCCTGATAATGTCGCAGATATTCGCAATCCGGTCGTGTGTGGTGCACATGAATGTGTTTACCCCTTTTTCCATGGCGATATCCAGGGTTCTTATAATCGATTCATCGTCTTTGAACCTGATAGATTGTGCCCTTGACTTCTCATCAGAGATATGGTTAACGGCGAAAAACTGGTTGTCACCAAATAATATTCTTTCCATCTGCTTATTTTGAACTTTTTTTAATAATTGATATCGCATTGTCTGTCTGCCAGGCACTGTGGAATGTATTGATCGTGTTAGGCACTTTCCCTTCACAGGTATTGATGAAATAATCAATCTGTGCCGAATATTCCTCACCCCTCAGGTAAAAATCCACTTCTTCCGTAAGCTCTGTGATGTATTTCACATTCCATCCTTTTGAATAACCTGCAGGCAGTTTCGGATCTTTAAAAAACACTTTCAATTCATTGGCGTCTGAAATGATCTTTCCGCGTGTACCAATAACCGTTATGGATGTAGACATCTTCCTGTATGTATCATCGCTCCAGTTAACTGAAAGTACTCCGGTTACTTTATTTGACAATTGCAGCAGGGAATACACGGCATCTTCCACATTATTGGAATAAACGGGTTTTAGTATGCTGCCCTTCGAACTTTCAACCGGGGCAAGAATATCATTGATCAGGTCAATCACATGCGATGCATAATCCATCAGGCATCCGCCGCCTTCGGCCGGGTCTGAACGCCAGGTATCCTGTTTCTTTTTTACAACTACGGGCCCGTATGCTTCACCGGTAAAATGATAGATATCACCCAGGAAACCGCCCTGTACAATTTTTTTAACTTCCCTGAATGTGCCTACAAACTTATTATGGTAACCAACCTGGTTATAACAGCCATTTTCTTTTGCAAGCCTTACCAGGTCTGCACTCTGATCGGGATCGAGGCAAAGGGGTTTTTCTGCAAACACATGTATTTTCCGGTTAAGCAGGTCTTTTACCATATTGTAATGAAACTTTGTAGGAACTGATACAAACACAGCATCAGGTTTCACCTTATCCAGCATTTTTTCATGGTCGGTAAATGTGGGGAGTTTTGCATATTTCTCCATCACATCCAGTACCATCTTGGAGGTGTCGCAAACACCCACAACCTGTACACCCGGATGGGCGCCTAAAATTGACAGGTGGGAAATACCCATTTTTCCTGCACCAATCAACGCAACTTTAATCATACACTAAGCTTTTATTCTTTTTATATACGTAATATGTAAAAACAGGTCACGCAAAAATTTCATTTGGTTTCCTGTATTTCTTCTAAAAATTTCGGGCCTTAAAAAAATCCTTACCAGCCATTCTAAGCGAAGGTTGATCCAGATTTTTGCGGGCCTTTTACTGTTTCCCGCATACCAGTCAAAAACATTCCCGATGGTACTAATGATCCTTGCATTCACTTTATCGCGGTGCTGATAAGCCCATTTCTCCTGTTTAGGGGCCGTTAGCCCCACAAATAAAACATCGGGTTTAAATGTATTGATGGCATTTACCATCTGGTCATTATCATCAGCCGTAAATTCAGGCCTGAATGGCGGGGAATAAGTGCCTGTTGTTACATTGGGAAATTCAACCTTTGCCCTGTCTGTTATTTTTTTAAGGGTTTGTTCCGATGAACCAAGGAAGTACACCTTCCATTTATTTTCATTTGCTACGGCCATGTAATGGTCAAAACAATCCTGCCCGGAAATCTTTTTGATATTTTTTCCATTTAACAGGATAGAGCCGAGGGCAATACCAACCCCATCCAGCACCAGTACATCTGTATTTTTCAGGGCTGTTTCAAATGGCTTATCGGTTAAGGCAAGCCCATACGAGTTTGGGCTAAATGTATTAATGAGTAATTTATCGGTGTGAGGGTTTAAATCACTTAACCTGGAAGAAAATACATGATATCCAAGTACCGGAGTAGTTTCCATAATATATAATGCAGTTTCTGTTGGTATTCAGTTTTTTAAATAAAGTAACGGTTCAAGTGCGGCGCAAAGAAACCGATAACACCGGTTTTGCTTCACAATAGCTGAGTATTAGAAACAATAACCTGGAATTATCCGGAATGCGGGAACTTTCGGGATGCAAGTTAAAAAAGTTTCAGAGCACAACACATTGATATTTATAACGAAAAAAAAGCAAAAACATTATATCAAGGCCCGATTGCCTAGAAAATTACTTTTTAAGCGCTTCTTCAATACCCTCTATAAAATTGTCAACCATGTTTTGAATATTATACTTTTCAATCATTTGCTTAGCTGCTGACTTAAGTTTTGTGCTTTTTTCAGGGTTTGTAAGCAGGGAACTAACTTGTCCGGTATAATCATCCAGATTATTTTCTGTAACCACGGCATTATAACCTTCTTCAATATATTCAAATTCAGGACCATGGTACATATACTTAATGGTAACAATTGGTGTTTCAAAGGCAAAAGAATCCAATATAGCCAACCCCATGGCACCCGGAAGCAAAAAAAGGTCTGCCATCCGGAAAAAAAGTGCTTTTTCCCTTCCGAATTTTGGGCCGGTATGGATGATCCAGGGATGATCTGCCGCTGCTTTTTGTACCTGTTTATTCAATGGGCCATCACCGATTATTAATAACCTGAAATCATGGCCCTGCGATTTCAGCCTGATTGCTGCCTCAAGAAGGAAACTGATGTTTTTTTCTTTAGACAACGCCCCGCAATAAATAAGCACTTTCACATCCTTTTCAATATGGTAAGCAGCTTTCAGGTCTTCCACTTCTTTATCGGGAATAGAATGATACAATTCATTCATGGCTTTTGTATCAATTGCATTCTGAACGATTGTTATTTTCCGCTCATCAACACCCTGTTTAACCAAAAAATCACTTATCCCTTTCGTATAAGCAAACCACCAACTTGCTTTGTTAATATATGTAAGTTTGAAACGGTTAAATAAACTGGCCCTGGGAATCTGCAGGTTAAGGCCATGGCCCCAAAAAGCAAATTTTTTGTTCCAGATCAGTTTCCTGAACATGAGATAATAATTGAACAGCAGCTTATTGGCTTGTTCTACAATTACCAGGTCTGATTTTTTTACTTCTCTTATACATGGTTGCCAGATTAAATAAATGCTGCCCATGCTAAAAGTGCAGTTTTTCTTAAAAATGGCCCACTCGCAGTGAACATTATCATGCCGGCCCTTAAACGGATTATCTCCATAAATAAGCTGTAACTCTATATTCTTTTTCCGAAGACCTTCACGCAACAGGTTATAGAACTCAATCCTGTATTGAGGAATATTCCTGTATATGATAGTTACTTGCTGCATGTTGGGTTAAGGGTCAAAAAAAATCACTTTTTATACTACTTATTCATTTCTTATATCCTTAGAAATCTTTTTAATTCTATGAGCTTTTCAAAAAGACGGTAGGCTGCATATCTCAACCTGTCGTGCTTTTTCAATTGGGTGAACATTTCTTCGGGGCTTTCAAACTCGGCCAGGTTCCTGAAGCGCCTGCTCTGGCAATCCCGCATGAATATGTTGTAATCTAACCAGTCTTGCTGAAACTTGGTGCCCTTTATCCTGATCATATAGGTATATAAGGGTTTGTCAACATTCACAAACCTGATTTCACCTGATTCACCAAGCCTTACCAGCAGGTCCCAGTCTTCATAAAACTTGAACTTGGTCTTATACCGGTATTTTATGAAAATATCCCTGTGCGCCATGATGGTTGCACCTACAATGGTTGTACGGTTATACTGCCTGAAAAATCCCTTTACAATATCTTCATGTTTCACCGGCATCCGCATCAATGAGTTTTGCAGTCCTTCTCGCTGTACCCAGCATCCGCACATCGTGTTGCTGATACCGAGTTCCATGATTTTGTTCACTTGCAGTTCAATACGGTCATTGCTGCATGTATCATCTGCATCCAGGAATGTTATGAGCTCTCCGGTAGATTTTTCTATACCGAAATTCCTGGAATAAGCCCTGCCGTTCGGAATATCGAATTTTTCATAATACTTTACCCTTGGGTCTGTGAATGACAGGCACACTTCACGGGAATTATCTGTAGAATGGTCGTTAACCAATATAATTTCAATATTCCGGTACGTCTGATTCAGCAATGACCCGATTGCATCTGCAATATATTTTTCCTCATTACAAAATGGGACGATTATGGAAACTAAAGGATTCATTGCACGATCTCAGTTAATTATTTTAAGTACTCCCTGTAAGAAATTTTCAACCATATTCTCTATGGAATACCGCTGGCGGGCTATGTTGCAGCCATCATTCAGTTGTTGTTTGAATGCTTTATCGGTTGACACCTGAATAATGGCCGTAACATATGCTTCTTTGTCAACATCGGTCATTATTCCGTTTTCCCCGTTTGCAAGATACGCTATTTCCGGCCCGTGGTTTTTAATACTGGTAGTTATCAAAGGGCAAAGAAATGAAAAAGAATCAATGATGTTCAAACCCACGGCTCCCGGAATAGTTTGAAAATCTGCGATGGAAAAATGGAGGATCTTCTCTTCATGAAATTTATTTCCAACATAATGAAACCAGTCTGTATTCCTTTTTGCATACTCAATCACTTTATAATCCTCCACTCCTTTTCCTACCATGATGAACTTGAATTCCGGCAGCCTGGATTTAACAAGATCAAGTGACTGAAGCAGGAAATCTATCTGCTTGTCGTGATAAATGGATGCACAGAAGATGCCAACCGGGTCTGATTCCTTTATCCCATATTTGCTTTTCAATGCCGCTTTTTCCGGTTCAGTGATACTGTCAAAAAAGGCTATCTGCGATTTTGAGTCGATGGTATTATTGATGGCAACCACTTTATTTTCATCAAAACCCCTGTCTATTAAAAGTTTTTTGCTCAGTTCATTATAGGCTATCCAGAAATCAACCTTGTTGGAATACCAGTATTTGAACTTTTCCTTCAACGAACCCGGGTTACCCTGGAAATTACGGCCATGGCCCCAGAATGCGATGGCAGGTTTTTTAAAAAACATCCTTCTTAAAAGAAGTACATAGTTAAACAACTCCCTGTTTCCCTGCTGCACAATAACAAGGTCTGCCCCGGAAACAAGTGACATACAGGGCTGGTAGCATACATGCACCCCTCCCAGTTTCAGGTAGATGTTTTTTACCTTTTTACCGATACTTTCATCCTTTATATAATCCCGGATACTTTTTTTTTCATCCGCATCGGGTTCACCATAATACAGGTCAAGCTGGATATCCTTTTCAGCCAGCTTTTTTTTAAGTAAGCGGTAAAACGGAACCCTGAAATCCCTTTCATATCTTTTAACTACCAGAATTTTCAATGTTTACAGATATTAATGTGCTGGGTATTTGATCAGATAATGTTATTACTGTTTTCTTCCGTTTGCATATTTGGCTGCCAGTTTGCTGTATACATCGGCAAAAGTGGCAAACTCAACTGTTTCACTGTACGTTTTTCGTATATACCTAACCGTTTCAACTAATTTCAAATAATTTGTTTCAGACAATGAATTGGTAAGTATATGTTTTGAAAAATGCCCCTTTATTACAATGATGCCGTTAAGGCTTACAATCTTATCAATTGTTCCCTTTATTGTCTCAAACGGCCAGTCTATATTTATATTATCCGGGAAATTAATAATCCCTTTGATGAATACCGGATGATACTGATTGACACGTTGCTTTACCGCATTGAGTCCACCATCATAAGAGCTAAGGCCGGCATACTTAAAACCAGTATCTGCAACAGCATCTATCAGGCTCAGGTCTGAATTCATATCCCAGCCCGGTGCCCTGAAACCGATTGGGTTAAAGCCCGCTTCATGAAACATGTGTAAACTTAGTTTAAGCCTTTCAACCGATTCATTATAATCAAGATAGGCAAACTCTGTATGCCTTGCAAAGAGCGGGTTTCCTACCTGCCGGTGATATACGCCATGCGAAGCGATTTCAATATTAAAATTCGCCATCAGCGATTTATAATAATCAAGCCATTCCCTGTTTACAGGGTTTATGATTGAAAAATGTTGCCTGTTGAACAAATAGTAATGGTCAGAAGGCAAAAATTGCGGTATCATGAAATGGGTGATACCTAAGAACGGAAACTGTTGCAGCAGTTCCATCTGTTTTAATGAAACAAAGTCGTGTTTTGAACCTCCCCTTCCTATAAATTTACTTTGGTCGGGCAATGGGCTGAGGTCGTCAAAATTGATTATACAATAAACCCTGCCTGTTGTTAATGGTTCAGCGTCTAAAAAACTAACCGTGTTGTTTTTATCAAAAGAAATGGGAACCTGTTTACGGAGTACATGCCTTATATAAAAACCCTTTGCCTTATCCTTGAGCATGAACTGTTTTTTTTATGATAAACACGCAAGTTATTTAAAGTAAAACGAATATACGATCCTCATGAAATCGAACATGAAATACAAAGGAGGCACCGGTGTATGTTTCTTCGCCCATTTATACCTTATGTTTAAATTGGTACCAGAACGTATAGAACTGAAAGATTCACGCAGGTGGCCCAGTGTTTTCCGGCCTTTCCTGTTCCTGTTTATCACTTCCAGGCCTGATTCATTCACATGGCTTTTAACTACGGCTTTTGTTGAAACCAGCAGTTGGTAACCGTTCTTTTTGCTCCGCAGTGAAAAATCGTCGTCTGCAGCATAATGCGGAAAATTCTGCTGGTCGAACAACCCGATCTGTTTGAACAGGATTATTGGTATTAGTGTACCCCTTCCCGGTAGTAAGTCTGTCTCTATGAAATTGTGATGGGCTGCCAGTTCATTGTAATCTGTTTCAAATTCTTTAGGCCGGCTGTATTTGGCAGTAATCTTATTCCATTTAAGGCCGGCAAATTCCACTTTGCTCGCATTTTTGATATTAACAGATACAGAACCAACCACGCAGGGTTTATGTGCCTGGGCAACCTTCAGCAGTTCATCCAGGTATTGCGGAATCACGACCAGGTCGTTATTTAGTGTGAGAATGTAATCTTCATGTGACGCAGACAGTTCGAGTGCTTTACGCACGCCCATATTGGTTGCTCCGGTCCACCACAGGTTTCCGTCTCCCTGCAATACAATCACTTCCGGGTAATTATCTTTCAGGTGCTGGTAAGTACCATCGGTAGAGCCATCATCCACAACTATCACTTTAAATTCCCCATAAGTCTGTTTCCTCAGAGAATCCAGGCATTCCCTGGTAAACTGCAGCCTGTTGAACACCGGAATTACTATGTAAATCGTATTTGCCATTTAGTATATTTCTATACCACATTAACGTATAATTACGACAAATTATTGTTATCTTCTATTTCTTCGTCATAAAATACATTTTTTAGCGGGATACCAATAAAAACAAATGCCCAGAAAAAAGACGAATCAAAATAGTTCTCGCTAAAGGAAAGCAGCCAGATAATCAACAACATTACAATTGGAATATAATAACTGGCGCCATATATCCTGCAAAATTCCGAAAAACCCTTATAATACCAATAGAAATAAAAGAAAAAGAAAAGGATACCCCAGGTAGCAATAAAATTGGTGAACCCGTTATTCCGGATTACATATTCAAACTTTTTATCAACACGTGTTTCGGGCCACAATCCCCTGCCGGAAAAAGGATAGCCCTTGATATCATCCCAGTCCAAAATAGCTGAAGCCATCCTGGTATCACCACCAACTTCTTCAATAGCATCTTTTGCACCTTTATTTTCCTCCCTTATCTTATCTCCCAGGAATGGAATTGTTTGAAATGCCACATAACCGGCTACACCAAATACAATTATAAGTGACTTTACTGCATAAGAATAATCTTCAAAAAATATATAACAGACGATAAATGCGAACAATGCGAGATAAGCTGTGGTAGATTGTGTTGAAATGATGGCGATGATGAACAGTATATTTATTTTTCCCAGCAATTTCTTTTCCCTGATCGTATTAAATATATAAGCTATTACCAGGTAGCCGCCAAATGCGCCTGGCTCCCAGAAAGGGCCGTTATTTCTCACCCGGTTCTCTTCCTGTAATAAATTATAAATTACCATGGTTTTCCTGTCTACCTGGAATCCCCATAATTCATATTGATAACTCAGGAATGAGGGTGTCAGGTCAATCAGCGTGTTTAGGAAGTCTGGTTTTATGAATATTGGAATGAATATGATCAGGCTTACAATTGTAAGGAATATCATTACCCTCAGAAAATAACTTATAAAATATTCGCCCAGGAGTTTTATGGCAAAATATGCAGTAGTGATCCGTAATATGAGCCCTAGTATGGTTATCCCCTTAAAGTAGGAAAAGGTTACTGCCTGAAAAAAAACGCAGGCTAAAATGGCAATCAAAACAAATAGAAGTTCTTCGTCAATCTTGCTGAAACTGCTCAGCATAAACAACCCAATAAGCCCCAAAGCAAATAATATGATAAATGGCTGGTTGCTGGAAAAATACGGGATACCTGACACTCCCAACAAAAAAAACATGATCAGGTACTCCTTAATTCCTCCTTTTTTAAGTTCCATTGATTTCTTTTAAACTTTTTATGAAAGCTGCCGGGTTGCCTCCCCAAATCTCGCCGGGAGGAACCGGTTTGCTTACTACTGATCCCGCTCCGATTATACTGCCCTTGCCAATTGTAACGCCTTTTAAAATGGTACTGTGTGCACCTATAAATACATCATCTTCAATTATTACGGGGAGAGATTTTCGCTTTTCAGTATCAATTTTATCATCCCTTCTTTCCAAATAATTGAGCGAATGGAAATCAGTATCATAGAAAACGCAATTTCCGCCAATTTTTACATTATTACCAACTGATATCCTGTTTGTGCAAAAAAAAGTAGAAGCACTCATGCCTACCTCATTGCCGATACTTAAGTATCCTTCTTTTGTTACTATGAACATGCAGGGCTGCTGCCTGCCTATTTTATTGAAATATTTACCATTATTCATCCGGAAATTCTTTCCAATGGAAAATCTGCCACCCAGGGCAACGTCTACCTGCGGCACACCATTTGAAGATACAGATATGAATTCAACCCCGTTTCCTTTCAGTTTAATCCAGGTGTATATTTTACTGTACAGGGAATAAAAAAACATGGAAACCCGCTTCATGATTTTGAAAACAAATATGAAGATCTTATTCATGCGGTGAGGAATTTAAGCTGATTTACTTATACAATTCGCTTAACAATAAAGGGTTTTCTTCCTGTTTGCTATAAAACCCCCTGATGATATCTATCACTTTTTCCTGTTCAATTTTTTCGAGCCCGAAAAAGAAGGGCAATCTTACCAGGGTATCAGAATACATGTCGCTCACAGGTAATTCCCTTCCATCATGAAATTCTTTAAAATAAGGCGATTTATGCAAAGAAAGGTAATGAAATACAGCCATAATACTATTCTCTTTGAGAACGGCTATCAGGTTTGACCTTTCCTGGAGCGACCTGCAAACGATATAAAACATATGTGCATTATTGGTTGCATAACCAGGAATGAATGGCAACTTTATCTGCCCCTTTTCCTCCAGCGGTTTCAGTGATTCATAATACCTGTTCCAAATCAATTTTCTTTTTGCCTGTATCATGTCAATATTTTCAATCTGGGCAAATAAAAACGCTGCTATGATATCTGAAGGCAGAAAAGATGAGCCGATATCCACCCAACCATATTTATCTACTTCGCCGCGGAAAAACGAAGATCGGTTTGTTCCTTTTTCGCGGATGATTTCTGCCCTTTTTATGAACTTTTCGTCATTCACTACCAGCATTCCTCCTTCACCTGAAATGATATTCTTTGTTTCATGAAAGGAAAAGGCAGATAAATGTCCGATTGAGCCAAGCGGTTTCCCTTTATAATATGAATCGATCGCCTGGGCTGCATCTTCTACTACATACAGGTTATGTGCAGCTGCCAGTGTCATTACCCTGTCCATATCGCAGGCTATTCCGGCATAATGAACAACAATAATGGCTTTGGTCCTGTCGGTAATCAATTTCTCCACATCATCAAGGCAAATATTTGGATTTTCCTCACAACTATCGGCAAATACAATTTTTGCCCCACGTAATACAAATGCATTTACTGTTGAAACAAATGTATATGAAGGGGCAATAACCTCATCACCGGGTTTAATATCCAGAAGTATAGCGCACATTTCCAAAGCATCTGTGCAACTCGTTGTAAGTAACGCTTTCTTAAAACCGTATTTGTTTTCAAAATACTCATGGCATTTTTTTGTGTATATGCCATCTCCGGAAATTTTTCCTGAAAGCACTGATTCTCTTATATAGTCGGTTTCCTTTCCGGTTAAATAGGGCTTGTTAAATGGTATCATATGGTAAAATTAGTCAAGTTATCAGGTAAACCTAACCCTGAAACGTTTTAATGGCAACATTTCTTGTGTTGTGGCGTCGTCTGTCATGCTATTAATTTTCAGCAACCCTTTTCCGCAAACAACTACCGGCTTTCCTTCCTGCACAAAAATCACTTTTCCCGGCTTCCTGTTTTCAATATGCAGGTCTTTGATAACAATAGCATCTGCAATTCGCATCTTCCTGTTATCAATGTAAGTTAAGGCGCCGCTGTATGGTGAGCCAACTGCATCAATGAACCTTTTTATGTGCGTTGCATCCAAACTCCAATCAACCTGGTAATCATTTTCATCAAGCCAGAGGCTGTATGTGGCCAGAGATTCATCCTGCTTTTCAGCATTAATAACTTCTCCGGATATGATTTTTCTTCCCACTTCTTCTATCAGCCATTTATAACAGGATGATACCTGGTTAATGGCATCGGCAATCTTAATTGGATAATTAACCGGAACAGACCTTTGTGCAATAATATCGCCCTTATCATACTCTTCACTTGCAAAAAGCGCTGTTACGCCAACCTGTGGCTCTCCGTTTACCAGGCAATTAACCAGTGGGGCAAAGCCACGGTACCTGGGCAATAAAGAATCGTGCATCACAATTAGCTTTGAATTACCCTGCTCAATAAGCCATCTCCATGAAATGGCAATCATAAACCTGGTATCCACGGTATAGGTTTCTTTCCGGTCGTAAAATTTGATATTATGTTCCCTGCACAGGTTTTTTATCTCATCATAATAATCATGTTGAATATGTTCATCGCGGGCACCCACAACAAAACTTATGTGGGAATTGCCAAACAGTTTAATGAAATGAAGCAATGATTCATATCCTTTTTGAGTCATTAAGAAGAGAACTGTCTTATTCATTGGATGAAAAGTTTTTCAAAGTTTTCTATCTGTACTTCGGGTGTAAATGAATCCAGTGCTAACTGCCTGCAATTTCGTGCATACTGATCATACGTTTGTTCATCCAGTTTTAACAGGGTAGTTATGCCAAAAGCAAGGTCTTCAATATCCATCAGTTTGGCCCGGTACCCGGTTTTCCCGTTTAATACAAGGTCCATGGCAACACCCATATTATATGCAACAGTTGGTATGCCGCACATGATGGCCTGGTTAATCATCATTGGACCGGAGTCTTCAATAGAAGGGCAAATATAGATATCAGCGGCCTGGAATGCATCCGCCAGCTCTTCATTATTTGCCAGTAACCCTAGGTACCTGTATTGAAATGGTATGTCAGCTTTCACCTGTTCAAAATCATTACCGGCAATAAGCAGCAGGATGTCATCTGGATTTACTGTATTCTGCTGCCTGATTATTTTTAAGGCCTCAAAAAGGTACCGCATCCCTTTTCTTCTTTCATTTAAAAATGCAGATCCGAAAAAAATCACTTTTTTATTTTCAGGGATATCATATTTCTGCTTTGCATTTTTTTTGGGAACGAAGCTGAACACATTCGGATCAACAGATAACAGTATTTTTTCCATGGCCTTTTCTTTGAATAACAGGCTTGAAAGGCCAAGCTGGTATTGCCATTCTGTGGCTGAAACAATGCTGATGGAAGTCTGGTTTATATAGTGCTTTTTAAACCTGAAATTTTTTGCAGTCTGGTCATTTTCATCGGTAGAATATAAACCCGGGCATTTCCCGCAACCCGTGGTAAACCGCCTGCAATCCCATGAATAATGGCAACCGCCCGTTAAGGCGGCAGAATCCATCAAATACCAGTAAATGGGGGCGCCGGTTAGTTTATTGAGTTCATACAGGTTTTTTGCATTTAGGAAATTTTGAGGAAAAAGGAATAAGATTACATCCGGTTTACATGCTGCTTTTTTTATAATATCTTTTGTTTTGTAATGTTCAACTGTTTCATCCAGGTCCTGGATGGAATAATCCTTGTCTTTTCGGGGTATTACCTTAACGTATTTGTTAATAAATTTCAACACCCTGTTCCTGGCTTTCTTTACGAGTACATCTGTAAAAGATTGCATACAGGCAATATCCGTATCGTTATATTTTCCGTAAGTATTAACCAGGAGTTTTACCTCGTGCCCTTTTCCTTTCAGGCCTTTATATAAATTATATGCAACAGTTCCCGCCACTTTATAAGGATCCGGAGCTGATAAGATTAATATTTTCATCTTGCATTATGCGGCCCAAATTCCGCGGGCTTTATTATTTATTATTTTATAATATTGAATTGGGGATGCTATTGCGCCCATGATACTGATTATGGTTGTAGATAAAACAACGCCGTAAATTCCCACATGTTTCCCCAGGTAAATAGCCAACGGGATATTTACAAGCGTACCAGCCAACGCAATATAGAGTTGCAGTTTAATTTTTCCCACCCCGTTTACAAACTGGCTGTAAATACCATTCCATGCATTAACAATAACATAGGATGCCATCGCAACTGAAATGCTTACAGGTATCGCCAGGCCTTTACCTACCCAAAGCCTGTAAATTAAGCCAGATAGGAGTAACATAAGTACTGTTAATACTGTAAGACCAACCCATAATATTTGCAAACGTTTCATGGTTTGCTTTATCCAGGCAATATCCTGTTTCACCCAGGCTTCGGTAAATGCACTCCAGAAAGGTGTCATAATTATTCCCATAACCATCGGTATGATACCAAAATACTTATATGCCACATTATATGGAGTAACCTGTGCCGGACCGAATAATTGTGCAATGATGAGGTTACTGGTTTCATATAATACGACAGTAGCAATCTGTATGATAAAAAATTTCAAACCAAGGCTCATCAATCCACGGGCATAACTGAAATGTACAAATTTTATGGAGGGGGCATATTTTTTATACTCGTGTGTATAAAACCAGATGCTGGAAGCTGTGAGTACCAAAACCGGTGTAAAACCCAGGCTGAGCGCCAGGTTTATGAGGCTGCCAGAGGTGGTTTTAGTAAGTATGAATATTACCGTTAATGAAAACAGGCTGCCCAGGAAATTAAAAAAAGAAGCTTTTGCCGGCTGTTGGTTTGCCGTTATGATGGTAGTGATAAGTTGTAATATGAACTGAAGGCAGAAAAATACAAAAACAAGTATGGCTAGTGTACTTAGTTCTGCAGCCATTGAAGAAGGTGTATTGAGTATGCTGGTCCAGTTAAGAAACGGGTTAATAACCAGGAATATGGCCAGCAGGCATACGATGATGATTCCCAGTATGGCATAGGTTGTACTCAGGTATATCCTGGCAAGCTGATGGTCGTTACGGGCAATAGCTTCAGCAAATTTATTCCGAAGGCCGTTGCCGAACCCAATATCAAAAAATGCGAACCAGCCGATGATGGAACTTAACGTTAACCAGATTCCATACTGCGTTGGATTTACATAGTGTATGGTCAATGGTACCAGCACCAGGCTGATAGCAATATTGCAACCTTTGATGATGAAAGAGGCGAATATATTTTTTTTTGCTTTTACACTCCGGTCGTGCCCCTTATTTAAAGCAGATTTCAGGTTGGTGAAAGCCGATGTTACCTTCTCTTTCATGCTCCATTAAAATTGGCAGGTTTTCAAGATTTTGAATGCACGGCTTTACATAAAGACAATGGCTTTATTAATGAAATATATGAAAAGCGTAAATGAAACAATATTATTTTACAGCCTGGAGGTCTGATGCAACCATTTCTTTAACTAATTGGGCGAGGCTGTGCTTTGGTTCCCATCCCAGTTTAGTTTTGGCTTTGGTGGCATCCCCTATGAGCAGTTCTACTTCTGTTGGCCTGAAATAGGCGGGATCAACTGCTACTACCTGCTTTCCTGCAGGCAACTGGTATGCCGGGTTCTTGCATGATACAACAGTACCCACTTCATCCACACCTTCGCCTGAAAAAGCCAGTTCAACACCAACTTCAGCAAATGCCATTTTTACAAATTCGCGTACGCGTGTGGTAACGCCGGTTGCAATTACAAAATCTTCCGGTTCATCCTGCTGCAGGATACGCCACATGGCTTCCACATAATCTTTTGCATGTCCCCAGTCCCTTTCAGCATTCAGGTTACCCAGGTATAAAGTGTCTTGCTTGCCTTTTGCAATGGCAGCAACCGCCCGGGTAATTTTGCGGGTTACAAAGGTTTCGCCACGCAACGGGCTTTCGTGATTGAAGAGTATGCCATTACATGCATACATATTATAGGCTTCCCTGTAATTAACCACTATCCAGTAAGCGTATAATTTGGCAACCGCATACGGGCTTCTTGGATAAAACGGGGTTGTTTCTTTTTGCGGAACTTCCTGTACCAGTCCGTACAGTTCAGATGTGGAAGCCTGGTAAATGCGGGTTTTCTTTTCCATCCCCAGTATTCTAACGGCTTCCATTAAACGCAATGTTCCGATACCATCGGCATTGGCTGTATATTCTGGCGTGTCAAAGCTCACTTTCACATGGCTCATGGCGGCCAGGTTATAAATTTCATCAGGCTGGGTTTCCTGAACGATACGAATCAGGTTGGTACTGTCGGTCATATCTCCGTAGTGGAGCGTGAACCTTACATTTTTCTCGTGCGGGTCTTTATACAGGTGATCAATCCGGTCTGTGTTTATCAGCGATGAACGCCTTTTTATACCATGTACCATATATCCTTTCTCAAGCAGCAATTCTGCCAGATAGGCTCCATCCTGTCCGGTTATACCGGTGATCAATGCAGTTTTCATATTCTATTTTGTGTAAATTTAGGAATGAAACGGTTAAGATACTGTTTGTAGTATGTTCTGTTTCAATAAAAAATCCTGGTAAGCTATTTTCATTCCTTCTTTAAGTGCTGTCTTGTGGTGCCATCCCATTGCGTGTATTTTTGTCACATCCATCAGTTTCCTGGGTGTGCCATCGGGTTTTGAGGTATCATATACAAGGCTTCCGGTAAAACCAACCACTTCCTTTACGGTTTCGGCCAGTTCCCTGATGGTAACATCTTCCCCGCAGCCTATATTGATGATTTCTTTTTCATTGTAATTTTCCATCAGGAACAGGCAGGCTTCTGCCAGGTCATCGGCAAACAGGAATTCCCTTTTGGGTGAACCTGATCCCCAGATCTGTACTTCCGGTTTACCGGCTTCCTTTGCTTCATGAAATTTACGGATGAGTGCCGGTAACACATGGCTGTTTTCAGGATGGTAATTATCGTTTATGCCATAGAGGTTGGTTGGCATCACACTTATAAAATTGGCACCGTACTGGTCGCGGTAGCTTTCGCATAGTTTAATGCCTGCAATTTTTGCAATGGCATATGGTTCATTGGTATATTCAAGCGGGCCGGTAAGCAGGTATTCTTCCTTTATTGGCTGGGGAGCCAGTTTTGGATATATACATGAACTTCCGAGAAAGAGCAATTTGGTTACGTTGTTCCTGTATGCGGCATGTACGATATTTGACACGATCATCAGGTTATCGTACAGGAAGTCTGCCCGGTAAGTATTATTGGCAACAATACCACCAACCTTTGCGGCTGCAAGGAAAACATACTGGGGTTTTTCTGAATTAAAAAATGCGTCAACCGCAGCCTGGTTCCTCAAATCCAGTTCTTTGGATGTACGGCATAAGAGGTTTGTAAAACCAGCCGCTTTTAATGACCTTACGATTGCAGAACCTACCAGCCCGTTATGGCCGGCCACATATATCTTGTCTGTTGCGTTCATCATGAATGTGCAAATGATTTATTCTGCAAAATTGATTCATTGAGGGCAAAAACGCCATCATCTTCTACTTTGGCAATCATATTATAACCAAGAGAGGGCAGGCTCACTTTAAGCAGTTTGTTCTTAATGGTTACCAGTTTGCCTTCAATAGCATAAGAAGATGCATTGAAATTACGGGCGTTTTCATCAAGGTTTACAACGATGCGTTCCAGTTTAATGTTTTTGTGGTCGTTTGTAAATTCCTTAATGGCTGCTATTTCCTCGTCTTTTATCACGGCCGGTTCACCCAGCCAGTATAACAGGTTAAGCACCCCGTCGGTATTCTTCAGCATAGCCAGTTCTTCCTGTGTAGCGTGAACAAACACATAAGACTGAAACAAGGGTTTGAAAATCAATTTTAACTTCCTGAAATTCTGTGTCTCCACACAACTTAACGGACAAAAGTTTTCAATTTTCTTTTTGCTTAACAAAGCGGCAACTTTCTTCTCATGTTGCGGTTTTGTGTAAACAGCGTACCAATTTTTCTGCATAATCATTTTTTTTAAAAATTTGAAATTTGCAGTTATTCAAGGATGGAAGTAATTTGGAAGGTAAGGCATAGTCTCCCCCAGACACATTTGATTGGTTTGAGAAATTGATTTTCATGATATTTGAGATTTAGGATTTCACTGTTTTTTTGTTATTGCCATACGCTTTGTTTCCATACACGTAATTATAGCCATAACCATAGTTATTTCTGAATAATCCCCTTGTCTTAACCCCGTTGAATACGATAGCAGGATTGTGAATCGGGTTTATTTCAAGATTTTCGTCTACTCTTTTTACCAGCAGTTTAGGAGTATAGCCATGCCTCATCACGTACAGGGTGGCGTCGCACATTTCTGATAAAATGTAAGCATCAGTAATCAGTACAATCGGTGATGTATCAATGATCACCATGTCGAAACTGTTGTCCAGGTATTCTATCAGTTCGCTGATCTTTCCGTTCAGCAGTAATTCTGATGGATTCTCCGGTAACTCTCCCCCCGAAATAAAAAACAGGTTTTCATGCCCTTCGAGGGGCTTAATGATATCTTCCGGGTATTTTTTCCCTTGCAGGAAATCTGTAACGCCAAGCTCCTGGTGCACACCAAATATCTTAGACTGGGTTGGCATGTTCAGGTCAAGGTCAACCAGCACCACTTTTTTACCGGTAAGTGCAATGCTTACTGCCAGGTTTGAAGCGATGAAACTTTTGCCTTCACCTGAAATGTTTGAAGTAACCAGTATCTTTTTGTGAGTGGCATCTATACCCAGGAAAGAAAGCGATGTACGCAGTTTTCTGAATTCTTCCACGATGAAACTCCTTTTTCCAGCCTGGATTACAATCGGGTTCTTTGATTTTTCAAAAGCCACTTCCCCGATGATAGGTATGGCAGTTAGGGCTTCAATCTCCCTCCTGTAAAGGATTTTACCGGTGAACGCCTCTTTAAGGGTGATAACGGCCACCCATAAAGCCATGGCTATGGCTAAAGCCACCAGGTAAATAAGTTTTTTATTGGGGCTTACCGGGAATGCTCCGGCCTGGGCGGTATCAACCACCCGGCTGTTTGAAACGGTTGATGCATAGGAAAGGGCGCTTTCTTCCTTCTTCTGTAACAGGAAGGAGTAGATGCTGCTCTTGATATTTTGTTCCCGGCTTATGTCGAGCAACTGGCGCTCTTTCTGCGGTACTGTATTTAAGATGGAATTATAGTTGCTGTTGGTTACATTCAGGTTCGATTTGGCTGCAGTCAAGCTCTGGCGCTGGCTCTGGATATTCTCCAGGATATTGGGCCTTATCTTGCTTATCTGATCCTTCAGGGAAACCAGTTTAGGGTTGTTTTCACCAACGGTGGTTTTCAGTTTTTCATATTCCAGTTCAGAAGAATACAATTTATCAATCAGCCCGGATAACATAGGGTCGCTAACACCAAGTGTTGAAGGAACAATACCTTCGCCGTTATTCTTATTAGCAACAAATTTTTCCACCTGGTCAAGTACCGAAAGCTGCATGTTCACCTCGCTCAGTTTCTGGTCGTTGGTGCTTACATTCTGCAGGTAAAGCTGCCCCTGTGTGCTTATATCCACTGCACTTTTCCCTGACTTATACTGTTGTACTTTTTGTTCAATGGCTGCAAGGTCTGCCGCAACAATATTCAGCCTTTCCTCTACAAATTTCAGCGTATTACGTGCCAGTAAATTCTTATCAAGAATAGCCGATTCCTCATATGCCTGAATCAATCCGTTCAGGATATCTTCTCCCCTTTCCGGGATTTCGTCACGGTATCCCAGGTTAACCACCGTTGATAACTTACTGGAAGGCGCAACATTCAGGTTAGGAAGAATCCTCATCGCAGCCACTTTAGGATCTACCAATGAAAAGTACAATTGCTTGTGTTCATATCCGGGAGACTGGTACTTGTTTGGAATGAATTTCAAAATACCGTAAGGGGTATTCAGAAACTCGTTCATGCTGCACTTGTATTTTTTGTTAAGGGTAACTGTCCGGCTTTTTTTGTCGTAATCCAGTTCAATCTTATCCTGTCCTTTCAGAGAATCCGGTGTTAATGCCACTACCGTAACCGGTGAAGTGGTATAAGCGGAAACCGCCTTCACCTTTCCCTGGTCAAAAACAGGAGCATACAGGTGGTATTTCTTAACCACATTATCCATCAGTGTACGCGACTGGATCACTTCAATTTCATTCTCAACAATCTTTTTTGAAGAGATCATATCCAAAGATTCGGTAAGCTTTGAATCTTCGTTCCCTTTCTTCTCATCCTTGATGATCAGGGTTGCACTGGCTTCATATATCGGGGTGGCATACCTGAGGTAAACGAATGCACCCGCAACAGACAGTATGGCAAATATGATAAACAACGGCCAGTACGGAAGGAATTTCGACACCAGCATCTGGCTGAAATTCTCTTTCTGCGCTACCGTTTTCTTATGTTTACTTTTTTGCATGGTACGATTTCTCTGTTACTTGCTATTACTTGATCAGGCTTGTAATTACAACCACAATGATAGAAAGGCTGCTTAACACAATCGGCACAACCTGTTGCGACCTGCTTGAACTGGCCACTTTGGTTTTATTCGGTTCTACATAAATCACATCATTGGGTTGCAGGTAATAGTATGGTGAACTTAAAAACTCACTGGAATTAAGGTCTATATGCCTGGTGATGCGCTGGCCGTTTTCTTCACGGATCAGCAGTACATTATCACGACGGCCATAAATGGTCAGGTCTCCGGCCAGGCCCAATGCCTTTATCAATGATATCTTTTCACTGGGAACCGTAATTACGGTAGGCCGGCCAACTTCCCCCAAAACGGTTACCTCAAAATTCAGGTAACGGATATCTACAATCGGATCAATCAATAATTTTTTGGATAACAGTATATTGGTGATACTTTCTTTCAGTTGTTTTTTGGTAAGCCCTGCCGCCACTACATTTCCAATGATCGGCAACTGGATATTACCTTCCGGGTTTACCAGGTATCCGCCGGCTATTGTTTCTGTTCCTGATGCTGATGCAATCCGGGTAACAGAATTACTGGAAGGGTTAAATATGGCGGATGCTTCCGCATTAAGGCTGCTGATTGTTATAGTAAGAATATCATTTGCCTGGATAGGCGCTTCTACTGTTGCCAGGGTAGATTTAAATGCCGCATCCTGTACATTTTCAAAATATGCCACTTTCCTGCTTGTATTACAAGAAACCATTACCGAAATAATTAAAATAAATCCGACGAATCTGCTTGCCATAATAATACCATTAGGGTTATTTATAAAAATATAAATATTGGGAAGCTTTTAGATAGGGTTGGAGGTAAGGTTTCTTACAGGATAGGAAAAGACTGAGGTATTTGGTAGGATAAAGAGGTAAGTAAAGCTAAGTTGTTGAGGATGTAGTTTGTGGCCATATCCTGAGCGTAAAAATACTATTAAAAATCCTAATTCCAAATTATACAGAGATTATTTTATCATTATCTGTCATTTTTTAAAAAAAATATCAGGCATTTATTATATAATAGATTGATTAACAATTTATTAAAAATCAATTTATATTATTTAATAATATCAATCGTGAAAATGGGGTTTCCTGTTGCCACGGCATTAAAATTAGTATAATTTTATATCTATATTTATTTGATTATATACAAATTAAGAACAATTTCCTGGTTTCTATCAAAAAAACTGTATCAAAGCAGCGCATATCATGAATTTTGAGCAAAAAAGCAGCGTTACAACATACTGCAGAAGCCCTTTTTTTGAATTACATGACAAGATCAACTTTGATACAGTTTCCCGAAAAAAGAATCTATGAACCGGCTTTATTTTCTTATCCTTTTTTCAACATACACCTGGCCGTCTGAAAAACATTTCAGTTTAAGGATTTTACTCACCCCTTCGGCTGTTGCATAATAAACCGTCTGGCCCTCATATAACATTTCAGTAACCGTATTTAAAATGTTATAGCCTTCAAACTCCTGCTTTAAGGCATTGGAAACTTTTAACGGAATGTCAGATAACTGCAGTTTTCGTGAAACACCGATCAACTCCCCTTTTTCATTGTAAGCCGCATTCACTTCTTTCTCATTATAGTTGAATGTAGCGAAGTAAAGGTTATCAGTTTGCTCCCAGGAAACCTGCTGCGCCCCTGAAAAATTCTTTTCAAATGCCTCCTTCACTGTTTTAGAGACATTATCAATACCGATACCTGTGTTTGCAAAAGCACTTGTACTTATCAAAAGGACAAATGCGGCAATAATGGCTGTTAACTTTTTCATGTCTATACTTTTTATTGGTTATTTAATACTGCGGCATGGCTTACCGCATTTTACCATACAAATCTACAGGAAGCTGCACCCTGGTTTATCCTGAAAATGACCGTGTACTGTTTTGGAAGACAGAATTAGATAAACGGCAAACGAAATATCCCGGATTACAGTAAACATTTGCGTAAAAACCAATACCGGCAATGGTTTACATGTATATCTTAATAAAATTATAAATCTTGCGATGCTGCTGTTAAAAAGTGATAAATGAATATAAGCGGTTTGAATGTACATTTACACATGAATTACCTGGCGCATGCACATTTGTCTTTTGGCCTTCCCCAGGTGCTGGTTGGTAACATGATCAGTGATTTCGTGAAAGGGAAAAAACAATACCAGTACAACCCGGCTATTCAAGCTGGCATCAGGCTTCACCGGAGCATTGATAACTTCACCGATACGCATGCCGTAACCAGGGAAATGAAACAGGTTTTCAAACCGGCATATGGTTTATATGCCGGTGCATTCACTGATATTGTTTATGATTATTTCCTGGCAAATGACAGCAATGAATTTGCATCCGTATCACAACTGGAATCATTCAGCACGGGCACATATGCAATATTGGATGCGCATGTAAATGAATTGCCTGCAGGTTTTCAGTCTATCTTTCCTTACATGAAACTACACAACTGGTTACTTAATTACAGGCATACCCGGGGCATACAAAAAAGTTTTTACGGGCTGGTGCAACGGGCTAAATACCTTGATAACCCTGATGACGCTTTCAGCATATTCACAGATAAATTGCCAATGCTTAAACTCTATTATGATGACTTTTTCCCTTTGTTAAAAAATCATGCCCAACATACGCTGGAACAATTATTACATACCGATTAATATATCTTTGAAAAAACAGCCATACTGATGAAACAACTCATTTTTTTCCTTTTCACATGCGTTTTAAACTGCCCCTCGGTTTTTTGCCAGTCTAAACCTCCTCAACTGGATAAATCACCGTTGGATATTAGTTACTACCCCGACAATTATCCCCTGCTAAGGATCCAGGAAAAAGCAAAAGAACCATTGATGGCTAGAATTGTATACAGCAGGCCGCAAAAAAACGGCCGGCTTATTTTCGGTAACCTGATTGAATATGGAAAAGTATGGAGATTAGGGGCCAATGAAGCTACCGAAATAGAATTTTTCCAGCCGGTTAAAATAAGGAATAATAAACTGAAAAAAGGCCGGTATACTTTATACGCCATACCAGACAGCAGCAAATGGACAATTATACTGAACCGGGAAACAGATATCTGGGGCTCATTTAAATACGACAGGCAAAAAGATATTATGCGGGTTGATGTGCCTGTTGAAAAAATGACGGCACCGGAAGAATACCTGTCAATGTATTTTGAAAAAACGACAACCGGGTTTTCCTTGCAGGTAACCTGGGATGATATAAAAATTAGTTTACCCATTTCATTATAACCAATATGTTTATGTTGAAAAAACCAACCTGCCTGTTAATATGCCTGTTCATATCAATTTCTTTAGTTCTGTTATCATGTAATACAAAAGTTGATCAGTCAGGAAACAAGGTTTCGGTTATTGCCGATACGCTGATAAATAAGGAAAAACTTAACCCGTATACCACATATGATAAATCACCGCTTGATATAAGCTATTCCCCATCTGCATACCCGGTATTGAAAATGAACGGCACCGATTCCGGCAACCTGGCATGCAGGGTCATTTACAGCAGGCCGCAAAAAAAGGGCCGGATGATTTTTGGAAATACAGAAAACAGTCTTTGCATTTATGGCAGAGAATGGCGCCTTGGTGCCAATGAAGCCACCGAAATAGAATTTTTCAAACAGGTTGTTATCAACGGGCATGTTGTAAATAAGGGCCGGTATGTGATATACTGTATCCCATTTCCTGATAAATGGACAATCGTTTTAAACAGCAACCTGTATACCTGGGGATTGCATATGGACCGCTCAAAAGATATATTACAAACCGATATTCCCGTTAGCTTGCAAAACCCGACGCTGGAAGATTTTACCATGATATTTGAAGACAGTCCTTCCGGAACCGGTTTGCTGATGGCCTGGGACAATGTGAAAGCTGTTTTGCCAATCAGTTTTACAAAATAATTTTTGGCTACCCTTACCGGAATAATGATATTTACAACATGTGTGGCATTGCAGGTATCATCTCCCCGGATAAAAATTTTTTAAACCCCGATGTTCTTAAAAATATGGCTGCGGCTATCGCCCACCGCGGGCCTGACGGTGAAGGGTACTGGATAAACCGGAAAAACAACGCAGGCCTTGCACACAGAAGGCTTGCCATCATTGATCTTTCTGAAGCCGCTGCCCAGCCCATGCATTATATGCATCAATACAGCATTGTTTATAATGGTGAAATATATAATTACATTGAACTGAAAAGGGAACTGAAAAAATCAGGCTATCATTTTTTCACTGAAAGCGATACCGAAGTGATACTCGCTGCATACGACTGCTACCGGGAAAAATGCCTGCAATATCTCGACGGTATGTTTGCTTTTGCCATATGGGATGAAAAAGAACAGTGCCTGTTTGCAGCCAGGGACCGTTTTGGAGAAAAGCCATTTTACTATTACAGTGAAAAAAATGTTTTTGCATTTGCCAGTGAAATGAAAGGGATTTGGGCAGCAGGCATTGAAAAAACGGTTGAAAATAAAATGATTCTCAATTACGTTACGCTTGGCTATGTTCAAAACCCGGCAAATAAATCACAAACTTTTTATAAACAGATCTATTCGCTTCCGCCCGCTCATTACCTGAAATTCCATGCACCGGAAAACCACCTCGTGGTTGAACATTACTGGGACATAGATAAACAGGCACAGGTAAAGATCGGTGAAGAACCGGCAGTAAAAACACTTGACACTTTTCTGTATACCTCTGTAAACAGAAGGCTTAGGAGCGATGTGCCGGTTGGCGCCAGCCTTAGTGGTGGCCTCGACAGTTCATCCATCCTGTATTACATTAGCAAACATTCCGATAGCCTAACCGGAAAATTAAAAACATTTTCTGCCGTTTTTCCGGGTTATGAAAAAAATGAACAGCAATATATAAAACAGGTTTCAAAACATTTTAACGTAGAAAATTATACAACAGCCCCTACGGCACAGAACCTGTTAAACGATTTTGAAAAACTCTGTTACCACCAGGAAGAACCTTTTCCTTCATCCAGCGTTTACGCACAGTATAAAGTGTATGAACTCGCCAAAACCCATAATATAAAAGTTTTGCTTGACGGCCAGGGCGCTGATGAAATATTTGCCGGGTACCATAAATATGTTCACTGGTATTTGCAGGAACTGGTAAGCAGGAATCATTTTTCTGCCGCTTCCAGGGAAAAATACCTGTTACAGCAAAACCAGGTTAGCTTTCCCTGGAGCCTGAAAAATATTCTAGCCGCATTTCTTCCTTCCCATGCATCCATTGCGCTGGAAAAGAAAGAATACAACAAGATCATCAGCAATACAGAAGTTACCGGCACCATGATGGGATACCTGAAAGGAAGGGAATGGGAAGGCATTCATAAACCGGTTGTTACCAAACTGAATGATATCCTTTATTTCAACACGGTACAACATGGCCTGGAAGAATTGCTGCGGTACAGCGACCGGAATGCCATGGCCCACGGAAGGGAAGTAAGGCTGCCATTCCTGTATGATGAAATGGTGAAGTTCATCTTTTCACTTCCTTCGGCATACAAAATAAAAAACGGATTCACCAAGTATATTCTGAGGGCTGTGATGGAAAACAAGCTTCCGCACAATATCGTTTGGCGTACAGATAAAATTGGCTATGAGCCTCCACAGAAACAATGGATGAGCAACCCGCTGATGAAAGATTACTTATATGAAGCCAAAGCAAAACTTGTAAAAGAAGATATCTTAAAACCGCATGTGCTGGCAAAAAAAGGAAAGCCGCAACATGCACATGATGCCGATAATTATGACTGGCGTTACCTGTGTGTGGCACAAATGCTGCATAAATAGCCCGGCTTTGTATTTATATTGATTAATTTTGATCATCAAAAAAAACACAAGATGAGTGATAAGAACATGCTTGCCGGCAAAAAGCTGGCTACCAGGATTATTCATGCCGGCGCCGAGCCTGATCCCGGAACCGGTGCGATCATGACTCCCATATTTCAAACTTCCACTTATGTGCAATCGGCACCGGGCGTTAACAAAGGATACGAGTATGCTCGCTCGCAGAACCCAACAAGGTTTGCCCTGGAAACAGCATTGGCGGTGCTTGAAAACGGAAATTACGGCCTTGCGTTCAGCAGCGGTGTTGCTGCAACAGATGCAGTGATAAAACTCCTGTCGCCCGGCGATGAAGTAATTGCTGCCAACGACATGTATGGCGGCACTTACAGGCTTTTTACAAAAGTGTTTGAAAAATTCGGCATCCGTTTTATATATGTTGATACGACCCATGCAGCAAATATCCAGTCCGCCGTTACAGCAAAAACAAAGCTAATATGGATTGAAACGCCCACAAACCCATTGATGAACATCACGGACATAAAGGCGGCAGCGGCCATCGCAAAAAAAGCAGGTGCGTTGCTGTGTGTAGACAACACATTCGCCTCCCCGTATCTGCAAAACCCGCTCGACCTGGGGGCTGACATCGTAATGCATTCTTCCACCAAATACCTTGGCGGCCACAGCGATGTGATACAAGGCGCGCTTATCATGAATGACAAAGACCTTCGTGAACAATTATATTTCATCCAGAAAAGCTGCGGGGCTGTTCCCGGGCCGATGGATTGCTTCCTGGTTTTACGGGGCATTAAAACACTTCATGTAAGGATGAAACAGCATTGCCTTAATGGCGAAAAGATTGCAGCATACCTGCGTAACCACCCGAAAGTTGAAAAAGTGTACTGGTGTGGTTTTGAAGACCACCCCAATTATAACATTGCAAAAGAACAGATGAGGGGATTTGGTGGCATGATGAGCTTCACACTGAAAGATGACAGCATAGATGCAGCCAAAAGAGTATTGTCTTCTACCAGGATATTTTCGCTGGCTGAAAGCCTGGGTGGGGTGGAATCGCTTATCAACCACCCTTCCAGCATGACGCACGCCAGTATTCCAAGGGAAGAACGGATAAAAAATGGTTTGTCAGACGGATTGATCAGGCTCAGTGTTGGCATTGAAGATGCCGATGACCTCATAACAGACCTGGAACAGGCAATCGGGTAAAGAATTAATAACTGAAACGGATACATGCAGGACACATTAAAAAGATTCCTGGACAGGAAGGTTGATGAGTATAATCAACCTTCTTTTATTTTAACCGACCCGGTTTGCATACCGCATGCATTTACAAAAAAACAGGATATTGAAATCGCAGGGCTTTTTGCAGCCGTATTTGCCTGGGGAAACCGCACCAGCATCATCAAAAAATCTGCAGAGCTGATGCAACTGATGGGCAACAGCCCGCATGCATTTTGCCTGAATCATACCAGCAACGATCTCCGAAAACTGCTTCAATTCAAACACCGGACGTTTAATGCAACCGACCTGCTATACTTCATTTCATTCTTTAAGATGCATTATGGAAAACACGACTCGCTGGAATCGGCTTTTACCGCTGGTTTGAAACCCGGCGATACCGATACAGGCAATGCCCTCGATGGCTTTTACCGTTATTTTTTTTCCATGCAGGATGTTCCGGGCAGAACAAGGAAACATATGGCATCACCTGCCAAAAAAAGCAGCTGCAAACGGTTGAACATGTACCTGCGGTGGATGGTACGAAAAGACCGGCACGGTGTGGATTTCGGTATTTGGAAGGGAATCACTAGTTCTCAACTGGTGATTCCGCTGGATGTACATGTTGCACGGGTTGCAAGACATTTTAATTTAATGCAGCGCAAACAAACCGACTGGCTGGCTGCCATTGAACTTACAAACACTTTAAAACTGTTTGCACCCCATGACCCGGCTAAATATGATTATGCACTGTTTACCCTGGGCGTAATTGAAAAATTTTAAGCTATGGAAAAAAACATCATCAATTATCTAAGTGATCAGTTTGGGGTAAGCATAAATACGGAAGTGGATGCCAGTCAACTGGAAGCCATCCTTGCAGAAAGGATCAATTACCTGCTGATAAATGATTTCCCAAAACTGCTACAGTTGCTTTACCGGATAGACATCAGCGAAACAAAGTTAAAATCCCTGATCAGCAGCAATCCCGGGGTTGATTCGGGAAAGATAATCGCAAGCATGATCATAGATCGGCAAATGGAAAAAGCCAGGTTAAGGGAACATTTTAAAAATTGGGATACCGGTACCGGTGAAGAAGAAAAATGGTAACGCAGATCAATACATGCTTTTTTATGCTTCTATCTATACATGTTGCTTATTCCTTTCAAACATAAGGGCCCGCACCTTTTCCTTGTCTTCGCTTTCTCTCTTAAGGTCGAACATGGTTCCAAATACATGGTCCCATAAAGTACTGCTAACGCCAAATCCCTTATCATTATCCTTATAATGATGTAAATGGTGGTTGCGCCATAAACCTTTCATCCACTTAAAGGGAGGGTTCCAGGCGTGTATGGCATAATGCATGCTTCCATAAATCAGGTAGCCGAATAAAAAGCCCGGGAAAACCGGAAAAACATTTTTACCGATAGCTGCAAAGATCAGTAAGAACAGAAACGATGCGATAATCAGGCTTGGAACGGCGGGCATGAAAAGCCGTTCCCTGTCACGCGGATATTCGTGATGGTTACCGTGCAAGATGTAATTAATTTTTTTCCCACGCTCCGTTTCTGCATGATAATGAAAGATGAAGCGGTGCAGTACGTATTCTGTGAGGCTCCATAATAACATGCCCCCTATGAAAAGGAAGAAAAGCGAAGTTCCGCTGTAATGCATTTTCAGGGAGGAATAATATGGTAACAAAATAATTACCGGGGTGTACATTCCCCAGATAACGAGCGGATGGGTCTTTGTTAGATACTCTAAATAATGGTTATTAAAAAGCCGGGCCTGCCCTTTATTATGAATCTTATTGAATTCCATTGTTACGGCATTAACAAGGCAAAGATATACAATCATTTATTTTTTTACATGCAGCCATGTATGTTAAATTTGCTGCTTAACATTTATATATGAAACTGGTTACTTATTTAAAAGACGGGCATGATCAACTGGCATTGTTAATAAACGGGGCGTTATATGATACTGACCTGCTTCATCCTGACCTGCCAATCAGCATGGCCATGTTCCTCAATTACTGGGATGATGTATTTCCTGTTGCGCTTGCAGCAGAAAAGAAAGTGAAGGAAGGATTGGGCCGCACCATCAGTTCCATGCCTTTTGATGATGTTCAGATTCTGGCCCCGGTTCCGCACCCAACCAGTTGCAGGGACGGTTATGCTTTCAGGCAACACGTGGCAGCAGCCAGGCGTAACAGGCATGTGGAAATGATACCTGAATTTGACCAATTCCCGATATTTTATTTTACCAACCATAACAGCATACAGGGGCCGGGAGATATTTACTGTATGCCCGACCACTTTCAGAAACTGGATTTTGAACTGGAAGCCGCCATTGTCATTAACAGGGCTGGCAGGAATATAAAGGCCGCAGAAGCCGATGACTATATTGCCGGGCTTATGATCATGAACGATATGAGTGCCAGGACGCTGCAGATGGATGAAATGAAGCTTAACCTTGGGCCGGCGAAAGGAAAGGATTTTTCCACCGTAATAGGCCCTATGCTGGTAACATTGGATGAACTGGAAAGCTTTGAAGTGCCGTGCAAGGAAGGGCACACGGGCAAAGCATGGAACCTTACCATGAAATGCCATGTGAATGGCATACAGGTAAGCCAGGGAAATGTGAGTGAAATGGACTGGACATTTGCAGAAATCATTGAACGTTGCAGTTATGGCGCTAACCTGTTTGCCGGCGATGTGATTGGTAGCGGAACCGTTGGCACGGGCTGCTTCCTTGAACTAAACGGAACGGGTAAACTTAACGATCCGGGTTACCAGGAACAATGGTTGCAGGAGGGCGATGTAGTGGAAATGGAAATTGATTGCCTGGGAAAACTGAGCAATACGATAGTAAAAGAGGAAAGTGATTTTTCTATTTTGGCGTTGAAGAAGCTGTAACTTCAAAGGAGCATAAGAATTAACCGCAGAGACGCTAAGACGCAGTATTTGTAACTAAATAAAGATTATCTGTTTGAGATTTACAATATTGTTTGATGTTTCTTAATATTGGATTGTTTATAACCGCTGAAACGCAAAGGCGCTGAGTGGACTGCTATTACAAACCAATATGACAAAAGAAGTATTAAACGAACTTGGAAAGAAAATTCTTGATGCTTGTATCTCAGTTCATAAAGAATTGGGGCCAGGTTTATTGGAATCTGTTTACGTTTATGCCTTATTAAAAGAATTGGAATTAAGAGATATAAATGCGGCCAGGAATTTATCTATTCCTCTATTTTATAAAGGACATAAAACCGGTAAATATTATGAGATGGACCTGCTGGTTGAAAATGAAATTGTGATTGAAATAAAATCAGCAGAATCAATGCATCCTGTTTATTTGGCACAAATAATTTCTTACCTTAAATTATCTGATAAGAGACTGGGATATCTTGTTAATTTTAATGTAGTTAAAATGATTGATGGATTTAAAAGAGTTGTAAATAATTTTTAATGCTGCGCCTCCCCGCCTCTGCGGTAAAATCAAACACCATGTTAACACTCAACCTAAAAGAATTAAAACCCGCAGATGTTCAAAACTACCTGCAACATGCGATTGCTCCCAGGCCGATATGTTTTGCATCAACAATTGATAAATCAGGCAATGTAAACCTTAGCCCGTTCAGCTTTTTTAATTTATTCTCATCCAACCCGCCTATAGTCATATTTTCCCCGGCCAGGAGGGTGAGAGACAATACCACTAAACATACCTTACAAAATGTGGAAGAAGTTGCGCAGGTTGTAATCAATATGGTGGACTATGATATGGTACAGCAAACATCACTGGCAAGCTGTGAATACCCTAAAGGAACCAATGAATTCATAAAAGCGGGGTTTACCGAAGAAAAAGCTACCCTGGTTGCCCCGCCAATGGTGAAAGAGAGTAAAATTAAACTTGAATGCAATGTTATTGAAGTAAAATCGCTGGGCACTGAAGGCGGAGCAGGCAACCTTGTTATTTGCGAAGTGTTATGTATGCATATTGATGAAAGCATCCTTGATGAAAATAACAAGATAGACCAAACCAAATTACAGCTTGTTGCCAGGCTGGGCGGTGATTGGTATTGCAGGGTTGATGAATCAAACCTCTTCAAGGTTGCCAAACCGAATATTAAACTGGGTATCGGTATCGACTCGCTTCCTGACAGCATCCGAAACAGCCAAATACTTTCAGGAAATGATTTAGGATTACTGGCCAATGTTCATGAAATGCCCTTTGTTGACCCGGCATTTAATGATGAAAAGCTGAAAAACATCATCCAGTATTTTTCCATCAACCCGAATGAAATGGATAAGGAACTGCACCGCTATGCCAAAAAATTGCTGAATGCGGGAAAAGTAACTGAAGCCTGGCAGGTGTTGCTGGCTGATAACTGATCAAAACCTGCTGCCAAACACTTTCCTTAAAATTTCTGTTGTTCTTGCTGCAATGTTGTCCCTGATGTTTTTTTCTTCCTTTGCCACCAGGTCAAATAAAGCATCTGTAGCTTTTGCTGTTACAAAACCCGTGAGGTCGGGATTGATCTTTTTTACTGTTGTAGGAAAATTATTGTATGTATTCACCAGGTCACCGTAATATTTTGTTGCACTCACTTTATCCAGCGAAGCCTGGATTACCGGTTTGAACGCAGCCAAAAGTTTATCGGTTGTTTTTTCACGGAAAAAATGGGTGGCACTGGTGTCCCCGTTTTTTACAAGCCCGATAGCATCCTGCAAGGTCATGCTTTTAATGGCATCAACAAAGATCGGTTTTGCATACCCTGCTGCATCTTCTGCCCCGCGGTTAATCTGCAGGATGGCCCGGTCTACCTGGCTACCCAATCCGATGCTCCTCATCGTATTTTCTATTTTTTTTGCATCGGGAGGTAACAAGATCTTATAGAATGCGTCTTTAAAAAACCCATCCTGTGTATTTAGTTGTAATACTGCTTTGGAAAGCCCCTGGGCCAGTGCTTCCTTGATGCCTTCTGCGGCTTCCGTTTCGGTGATGCCTCCAATGGTTGAACCGGTAGATGGTAATTGATTCAACACTTCACAGGATGATAGGCTGATGGCCAATAAAAGAAATGTACATATTTTACGCATACCGGCTTATTTAAGCCTAAACATACAACTATGTTGCCAATTATTGAATGCGGAATGTTAAACAGCCATGCAAGTATATCAAACAGGCCTTGTTTGCCTGCTTCACAAGATTTACCTTTGCAACCCGGTAATGCAAAAGCAATTATCAGCAACATATATGAGTACACAACATCTGTCTGAACAGGAAATCATCCGCAGGGAAAAATTAGCAGCCCTTGCCCAGCTGGGAATTGACGCTTACCCAGCAGCATCATACCCGGTAAACACAACGGCATCTTATATAAAGGAACATTATAAAGGAGAAGAAAACAAGGCTGACTTCGCAGATGTATGCATTGCCGGCAGGATCATGAGCATACGTGATATGGGCAAGGCTAATTTTGCCGTATTACAGGATGCAGGAGATAAAATTCAATTTTATATAAAACAGGACGATATCTGCCCAGGTGATGATAAAACAATGTACCAGACCGTTTGGAAAAAACTGATTGATATAGGAGATATCATTGGTATAAAAGGATATGTTTTTACAACAAAAACCGGTGAAACATCCATCCATGTAAAAGAATTTACGATTCTTACAAAATCATTGCGCCCGCTGCCAGTTGTAAAAGAAAAAGATGGCGAATCCTTTGATGAGGTTACCGATCCTGAATTCCGGTACCGCCAGCGGTATGCAGACCTGATCGTTAACCCGGACGTAAAAGATGTTTTTATAAAAAGGACCAGACTCATAAATGCCATCCGTGCATTTTTAAATGAACGAGGGGCGCTGGAAGTGGATACACCGGTACTTCAAAGCATCCCGGGCGGCGCTGCCGCAAGGCCCTTTATTACACACCATAATGCCCTGGATGTTCCCATGTATATGCGCATCGCCAATGAACTGTACCTGAAAAGGCTCATCGTTGGCGGTTTTGAATGGGTGTATGAATTCAGCCGGAATTTCAGGAATGAAGGTATGGACCGTACGCACAATCCCGAGTTTACCGTGCTGGAATTCTATACCGCCTATAAAGATTATGAATGGATGATGGATACCACGGAACAGCTCCTGGAAAAAGCAGCCATCGCCGTTAATGGCACGGCTACAGCAGTTATAGGTGATAGTGAGATTAGCTTCAAAGCGCCATACAAACGCATTTCCATGTATGATGCCATAAAAGAACATACCGGTTTTGATATCAGCCAAATGGATGAAAACGGCATCAGGGAAATTTGCAGCAAACTGCATATACATGCCGACATCAAATGGGGCAAAGGAAAACTGATTGACGAGATCTTTGGAAGCAAATGTGAAAACCACTACACACAACCAACCTTTATCACAGACTACCCGGTTGAAATGAGCCCGCTCACTAAAAAGCACCGAAGCAAGCCCGGCCTTGTGGAGCGTTTTGAGCTGATTGTAAACGGAAAAGAGATTGCCAATGCCTACAGTGAGCTGAACGACCCTATTGAACAACGGGAAAGGTTTGAAGAACAGGTAAGGCTTATGGAACGCGGAGACGATGAAGCCATGTTCATAGACCACGATTTTTTAAGGGCCCTGGAGTATGGCATGCCGCCAACCAGTGGCATCGGTTTCGGCATCGACCGGTTATGTATGTTGCTCACCAACCAGCATAGCATCCAGGATGTATTGTTCTTTCCGATGATGAGGCCGGAGAATAATCCCTGATGTTCATCTTAAATCAACTGTTCACGTTTACACGGGGTTGAAAATAGCTGGATGAAGATATTTTGCCCGCGCTACTGTGATTAAAAGATTAACGAAGCCAAACAACAACCCGTAAACGCCGCCGTCTGGACTTTGACCAACGGCGCAAACAATCTGATTATATTCATAATAATCCAGTGAAAGCGTGATTGTGTAAATATGCAGAAGCGTATTATTAATCCTTAACGAAGTTTTATCATGATTCGACAAATCATTTTAAAATGCTGAGCCATTATATATAAAAATAATTCGAAGCTTTAAGCTGGATACGCTGTTGGTCGAATACCAGACGTCGGCGCTCAAAAGTAGAGGATCAGCCAATACGTGATGATGTACAGCAACGGTAACAAGAACTGTTCGCGTTTCCCCGGGCTTGAAAAACGGCTTGATGAGGATATTGTATCCTGTACAGGGCTGTAACCTCTTAAAAGTAAGCGATTAATATGCTGTCGTTGTTTTTAGCATAACCATTTATACATTTCAGGTAAATGGTTCTCTACAAAAAACTTATCTTGTAATTTCAAATTAAAATAATCAGGCATGTTTACATTCTTAAAAAAGGCAATAGTTTTTGCTTTACCTGTCATGGTAAGTATCCAGTTACAGGCACAGCAAAAACAACTTTCTGATGATCAGTATTTTAAAGGGAACCTGAAAGGGATCATACAGCCCATGGCAACGGTTACCCGCTGGATTGATAACAACCAGTTCCTGCTAAGCAGGGCAGGGAAAACGATGCTGGTTAATGCTGCTACCGGAGCAGAGAGGGAATCAACGGATGAAGAACAGAAAATAAATCTTCCTGCTGTAAAACCACGGATCAATGCGAAACTGAACGACCTGTATTACAAATTCAAAGATGAAGAATCGCAGTTAACCTATGATTCTGCAAAAGAGATCAATGCAACCCTTAGCCCTGATGGGAAATTTGTTGCCTATACAAAAAACAACGACCTGTATACGGTAGAAATAAGCACTAAGATTGAGAAAAGGCTTACAACCGATGGCAGCGAAGTGATCATGAACGGTTATGCCAGCTGGGTGTATACCGAAGAAATCCTGGGCAGGTCATCGCAATACCGTTCGTTCTGGTGGAGCCCCGACAGCCGGCATATTGCATTCTTTCGCACAGATGACAGCCAGGTTCCCATATTCACCATAACAGATGCTAACGGACAGTACGGCTATCTTGAAACTGTCCGCTATCCAAAAGTGGGAGATAAGAATCCTGAAATAAAAGTTGGTATTGTAAGTCCTGCCGGAGGCAATATCACCTGGGCCGATTTTAATCAGAAAGATGACCAGTATTTCGGGGCCCCGTACTGGAAACCTGATGGCAGCAGCCTGCTGGTACAATGGATGAACAGGAAACAGAATAACCTGAAAATATGGGATGTGAACATCAGCAATGGAAGTAAAACATTATTCTATAACGAAGACCAGAAAACATGGGTTGACCTGGATGATGAAGGTGAAAGGATCCATTTCCTTGAAAACGGAAAGGGCTTCCTGTTATTTAATGATGCCAGCGGATGGAAACACCTGTATTATTATGACATGCAGGGAAAACTGATTAATGCAGTAACATCAGGTAAGTTTTCAGTTACTGATCTTAACTATGTTGATGAGAAAAAAGGGATCATTTATTTTTCGGCCAGGAGCAGGGAAAACACAGCCCGTAAAGATTTTTACCGGGTGAACCTGAACGGGAAAAACCTGAAAAGGCTTACATCCGGTGAATACCACAATGCAAACATAAACCTGTCACCGGATGGTTCATACTTTATCACAACGCTGCATAATGTATCCACACCACCCAGGATGTTGCTTGTAAACAATGAAGGAAAAATGATCAGGGAAATCGCCAATGCAAAAGGCCCTGAATTTGATAATTATGCCCTTGCAAAAACGGAACTTATCAGGGTTAAAAGCGATGATGGCCTGTATGAACTTCCCATGAAAGTGACCTGGCCTATGAACATGGACAAAAATAAAAAATACCCTGTGCTCATATCTATTTATGGCGGCCCGAATGCCGGAACGGTGATGGACACCTGGTCTATTTCCGGAACCCAGCAATGGATGGCAAATGAAGGTTTAATACAGGTATCGATGGACCACAGGGCCAGTGGCCATTTTGGTAAAGAAGGCGTCAATTACATGTATCATAACCTGGGTTACTGGGAAATGAAAGATTACAGCAGCATGGTAAAATGGCTGGTTGCCAATGGCAATGCCGATCCAGCAAAAATCTGTATTACCGGTTTCAGCTATGGCGGTTACCTTAGCTGCTATGCATTAACGTATGGTGCTGATGTATTTACACATGGCATGGCCGGTGGCAGCGTTACAGACTGGAGCCTGTATGATACCCATTATACAGAACGCTTCATGGGCACCAAGGAAGATAATGCTGAGGGGTATAAAACCAGTTCGGTGCTGAATTATACTGACAAATACAAAGGCATGTTACAGGTTGTTCACGGTGTAATTGACGACAATGTACATATGCAAAACAGCATCCAGCTGATAAGCAAATTTCAGGATCAGAAAAAAGATTTTGAATTCATGGTTTACAGCGGCGGAAGGCATGGTTGGGGCGGCAACAAAGGCCAGCATTTCCAAAACCTGAAAACAAAATTCATCTATAAATACCTGCTGGAAAAAGAAGTGCCAAAAGGTTTACTGAAATAGTTTTTCTTTTATTGAATTGCCGGTAACCAATCAGGAAAATACTGAGATGTTGCCGGCAATTTTTTTTGTTGTCTGTTGATTGTTCAAAAAATCAACCAGCCACTTTTTTCTTACCCAGCTTTTGCCTTACTGTAAGGTAATCCAGGAAATAAATCACTTTCAAGGATAAGCTGTTATAATGTGAACCATCAATTGTCTTACCCAGGTTGGTTACATAATCCCTTTCAAACTGCCTGCTGAAGCTTTCTCCAAAATCTTTCCATACAATACTGAAGAAACTACCCTGTGCAAACTGCCAGTTATAAACCATATCAACACTTAAGAAATTGAAATTCTGGTTTACATTCTTTGTAAATGGCGTAGTTAACGGTTGCAGATCGCCGAATTTATCCAACTCATAGAATTCCTTTGGATCAACTTTTGTCCACGAATGCCTTGTACGCATGGTAAAGCCCATCCTGTTTGTAAAATTATACTTCAGGCTAAGTACATTCTCCACGTTCCTTACATTTCTCCTGGAAAAATAGATAACCTCTTCACCCGCACTGTTTATTTCCTGGCTGGCCCAACCCGGTTGGTTTTTTGCAGTTGAGATATATACAGAATAATCAACAGAAAACTTGCTGCTGAATCGGGCTTTACCGGCCAGGCTGTAATCGAGGCTGGTTCTCTTGAATACGCCTCCTGTTCCAACAAACAGGGAACCATTCCATGAATATTTCTTGGCAGAATTACTTTCAAGGTACAGGTTTAACCCTATCCTTCCCTTATTACGGAAAACCCTTCCATACGACCTGGGTTCATAAAAATCATTTCCTCCCGGGCCTCCGTTTATATTCAAACCGATCCACCAGAGTTTTTTGGTTTGTGCATTCAGGTTGAAATTGATGCCGGCTCCCTGGAACATCATCGATTTACGTTCTAAAATATCTATCGGTTTTACGAGTCTGCTAATCCAGAAATTAGTATTGATACGTAACTCGTTGTACCATTTGCCGGGTTTGTTCCAATTATAACCGAACCAGCCGCCCTGGTCCATCGTATTATTATTGGTAAAATAGCCGAGGTCACTTTTATCATATTTGTCATTTATCAGGTCCTGCCAGATATTGAAATTAAACCGGCCGCTTGTTTTTCCAAAATAGATACTGTGCGCATACCCGGTAATCGTTTTCTCTTTCACGCCCATCAAATTACTGAAACTCACATTCCCGCCTATGTTCCAGCTATTCTTCTTATTATTTAAATCGAATAAAGCTGATGTTACATTTGCATCATAATCATTCCCGTTCGGCCAAACATTGGTATTAACCAATGATACACTGCTGTTGTTCTTCAATGTTTGATCAAGCACGATAATATTATAGTTTGTCAATGGCATACTTTCTTCCCCATGCCTTTCACCGGTTGTTTTATTCTGTAATGTTGTTAACTGCCGTTGCGTAACGGCATTCAGGATTCCAATGCCAAGTCCTTTTTGCGTTCGGCCGCTTATTTTGGTCGCATTGATAATCTTTGCCTGTGAAGGGTCTTCCACTATGCTATCGGTGGAAGCCGGTGAAACCCATTTTTTATATACCGGGTCAATACCGATACGGCGGCTGTAAAAAAGGTTTCCTTTGTTGAACAGTTCTGTTCCCTCTGTGAAGAATGTCCTGTTCTCTGAGAATCTTTGTTCAAAAGGTGTCAGGTTCAGGAACTTATTATCTGTCTGTACCTGGCCGAAATCAGGAACCAGTGTCATATCTAACGTAAACGCCTGGTTGATTCCATACTTTACATCCATGCCCCCGTTAAATACCGTGGTATTTTTCTTAACGCCAGGCCCGGCAGTACCATCATGGTTAAGATATGATGAAAAATAAGGCGATAACTGCAACCTCATAGGAGGTTTAATGTTCTCAAGCCCAGTTAACAATCCTTCCTGCGCCAGGAAACCATTTGCGTTGGGGTCAATGGAATTCCAGAACAATTGCTTGCCGCTTTTTTGGCGCCGTCTTACGATGTTCAGTCCCCAGTCCTGGATTTTCTTTTTACCAAACCGTATGCTGGAGTAAGGCAGGAACATTTCAAAGCTCCATCCGTCTTTTTGAAGTTTCGATGCACTTTGCCATACAGCATTCCAACTGAAATCTTCATTGCCGCCGGATGACATCTTGGAATCCATCTGTTCTCCCAGCGGGGTTACAAAATATTCAAACCCGTTCAGTTTGTCATAGTATGTATCAAAGATTATCCCGATAAAATCATTGTTACCAAAACCATCCCGGCCAATCAATTCCGATGCAATACTGTCTTTGTCCTTTTCATGCAGGTAACCACCGATATAGATCCCTTCATTGTCATACAGGAAATATATCTCTGTAGCATTTTCAGCGCTTTCCTGCAGAAATGGCGTAGGCCTTAACTCAACAAACTTATCGGCAACCGGGGCGCCTTTCCAGGCTGTATCGCTGAGCAGCCCATCTATTTTAATGGCTGAATTAATCCGTTTAATCTGCAATATCCTTTTTACTTTCTGCCCGGATGCAGTCATCGTACAAACGATGCAAAGGCAAATTGCAGCAATCTTAAAGAAATTCATGGCTATACATTTTGTTGGCTAAGGCACGTTCATGGCAAAACGTGTCAACGAAATTAAACGTGCATCAAAACAAAATGTTACCGCTTATCAAAAGAAAATTATATTAGGATACTTTTAACAGGAATATATACTTCAAATCATTCTGTGTATTACACAAACAAGTCATTGTATAACTGAGCCCCGGGTACTACAGAATATTTTCCAAGATCCGTAATCCCTTCAGCAGCCAGCACATCCTCATCTATGAAAGTATTGCCCGTACAACTACCTGAATTCCTGGAAAGTATATAATAAGCTGCATCTGCGATTATTTCCGGTGTGCGGCTCATATTCATCAGCATGTCGCCGCCAAGCAGGTTTTTAACTGCAGCGGTTGCGATCGTGGTGCGGGGCCATAAAGTATTGGCGGCTATTTTGTATTTACCCAGTTCCGCCGCAAGTCCCAGAGCAATCATGGTCATATCATACTTGCTGATAGTATATGCCAGGTGGTTGGCAAACCACTTCATATCCATATTTATTGGCGGAGACAGGTTAAGGATATGCGGGTTAGACCCTTTTTTTAAATAAGGGATACATGCACGGCTTACCATGAATGTACCCCTAACATTGATATCATACATTAAGTCGAACCGCTTGGGTTCGGTATTTTCAGTAGTCGCCAGGTTGATGGCAGATGCATTGTTTATCAGTATATCAATACCGCCGAATGCTGCAACAGCTTTATCTATTACTTCCTGTACCTGTTCTTCATTCCTGATGTCGCATTGCACGGCAAGTGCACGCCCGCCTGCTGTTTCCATTTCTTTGGCAGCAGAATAAATAGTGCCTCCAAGTTTGGGATTTTCTTCTACACTTTTTGATGCAATTACAATGTTGGCTCCTTCTTTAGCGAGCCGCAACCCTATTGCTTTGCCAATACCCCGCGAAGCACCGGTTATGATGACTGTTTTATCTTTAAATGCCATAACTGCTGAATTATGTAAACAGGTATAATCAACCTTTTGCCCGTTGTTATCAGGCAAGGATGGCCTGGTGAGTAATGTTTGTATTATACAATTTAGAGATCGGGCAATTGGCTTTTGCATCAGCAACGGCTGCATCAAACTGCTCTTTTGAAATACCGGGCACGGCAGCTTTTACATCCAGGTTCGATTCTGTAATGGCTCCGTCCTGCAATGTTATCTCACAACGGGTTTCAATCTGGTCGGCAACAAATCCGGCCGCACCAAGCACAAAACTCAGTTTCATAGTAAAACATCCTGCATGTGCGGCTGCTACCAGTTCTTCAGGGTTGGTTCCAATACCGTTCTCAAACCTGCTTACGAAAGAGTATTGTGTTTTATCCAACACGTTGCTTTGCGTAGTAAGATGTCCTTTACCTTCTTTTCCTGTACCGTTCCATACGGCTGTTGCATTTCGTTTCATTTTTTATTTTTTATATTAGTTAGAAATTCATTTTCATTAAATCCTACAAATAACTGTCCATCCATTTCAATAACAGGTCTTTTTATCAAACTGGTATAGGTGGCCATCAGGTTTACAGCAGATGGCAGATCTGTTATTGTTTCTTTTTCAGCTTCAGGCAAGTTTTTCCAGGTAGTTCCTCTTTTATTCAGTAGCTGTTCCAACCCTTTCTGTTTACACCAGTCTGCCAGTTTTGATTTACTGATGCCCATTGTTTTGTAATCATGAAAACTAAACTCCAGGTTGTTTTCTTTCAGCCAGCGGGTAAGATTCCGGGTCACATCACAATTAGGGATACCATAAACAGTTATTCCGGCCATATTAAAAATCAGGAAGTGTTGGTTTGGTTTTCATAATGGATTCAATTTTCTCCATCAGTTCCGGAGAAAGCTTTTCAGCTACATCAAGTGCTTTCAGGTTATCCAGCAGTTGTGCTTTTTTGGTTGCTCCCAAAATAGCTGTGCTTACATGCGGGTTTTTTATACACCATGCAATACTGAGTGAAGCAGTGCTAACGCCGGTCCTGGCGGCCAGTTCAGATAATTTTTTTACCTTTTTTATCTTATCATCCATCACCCAGCGTTCTTTCAGCCAGTCGAATCCTTCCAGGGCAAACCGGCTGTCTTTTGGAATTCCTTCATTGTATTTTCCAGAGAGCAAACCTGCCGCCAATGGGCTCCAGATGGTAGTACCGAGACCTACGTTCTTAAATATCTCCAGGTATTCGTTTTCCATCTTTTCACGTTCAAATAAATTATACTGCGGTTGTTCCATCGTGGGACCGATCAACCTGTATTGCTGGGCTACCCTGTGCGCTTCCATAATTTCCACACCGCTCCATTCACTGGTTCCCCAGTATAATATTTTGCCTTGCTGGATCAGGTGGTTCATCGCCCATACGGTTTCTTCAATCGGGGTCTTTTTATCCGGGCGATGACAGAAATAAAGGTCGAGGTAATCAACCTGCAGCCGCTGCAATGCTTCATTACAGGCTTCCACCAGGTGTTTTCGGCTGCAGCCTGTTTGGTTAGGCTTGTTGTTTTTACCACGCCAGCCCCAAAAAGCTTTTGATGAAACAATATATGATGTACGGTCCCATTTTTTCTTCTTCAATACCCTTCCCATCATTTTTTCACTCTCGCCTAAAGCATACACTTCAGCATTATCAAAAAAGTTTACGCCGTTATCATAAGCAACGCCCATCAGTTCATCAGCCACTTTATCATTGATCTGTTTGCTAAAACTTACCCAGCTTCCAAACGAAAGTACACTCACCTGCAAACCAGATTTACCTAACCTGCGGTATTCCATAATTTTTTTTTATTCCCGAAGTTATATAGTTTATCGCTTCAATATTATTTAATTAAGCCCTTTGTTTTAAGAACAGGCTTAAGGGAAGCATTTCATCATGAACCTATGTTCTTACTGAGGAAACTTTGATGCAGGAACATTTATTATGCCTGTTGGATTGATTATATGCCAGCTATTGAAGTCCTGGCTCGCTTCCATCCCTACACCATCCAAAACCTGTGTCCTGGTACGAATCCTTACCGGTTTATCTGTATAAAACTCCATACCTGTCCGGCTCCTGTCCCAATACAATTCCATACAATACAGGGTATCTCCCTTCAGCATATTAATCACTTTCACGCTGTCTTTTAAAAATACGATACTCTGATTTTCCTTATACTTGGCATATTTTGCAGTGAGCTTACTCTCATTCAAACCGGCTTCATTGTAGAAATCTGTTTGCAGCGATTTAGGAAATTCATAATAAGGCATCGAATCCTGTACCCGTAGCATCTGTGGTGAAGTCAGGATGGCCTTTGTTTTACCCGCAGTGGTATAATTCAGGGTAATATCCCTGGCTTCTTCAATACCAAGTTTTTTCGTGTACAAATCGTTTACTGCCTGCTCATCATTTTCACAGCCGTATAAAAAAATGCAGCCTGGTATCAAGGCTGCCATACATGCTTTATATATTGATGCTTTTTTCATTTGAAATCCGGCATTAACATTCATTAATCATAGCTTCTCTTTTGAAACCAGCGGGCGTTCATGGAAACACCGATATTAATACGGGTGAAATTTTCCCTTACACTGAAAGACTGTTTGTTTCCCCTGGCACCGAATTCAAGCCCGGCATTCAACACGACATATTCGCCGCGTAATCTCTGTAAAGAAGTGAGCGGGAAACTGCCGCCAGCGGTAAATGCATACACAGGCCTGCTTTCTGTAAGCTTTATGTAATCGGGCCCATAATAAAAACCGGCCCGGTATTTTACAAAACGCCAGTATTTTGATGCAGCGGTATTTTCCTTTGCCGGGTAGTATTGTGCTCCGGCCCTGATAGTCCATGTATCCTGCGTGGCGTCTCCCTGTCCGTAAAACCTGTAACCACTCCAGCCGGTTGTTTCAAAATCAATTCCAAATAACCAGTTGCTGTTGGAGTAAGTGAATCCGGCGCCATAGGTGGCAGGTATCTTTACAGTACCGCTTACTTCCTTGTTATAACTCACTGTATCTATGGTAATGGTTCCACCGGTTCCATCAAATGCGATGGTTTCATCAATATTATCCTTTTTTGCACGCAGCGATTGCTGCAGGTTGCCGTATGCCCCCAGGTTCAGTATGGCGCCATTCTTCAGCTTGATGCTGTATAGCAGGCCCGCATCTATGAAAAAACCGTTAAACCTTGCTTTGGCCTGTGTATTTGACCTGTAATAAATAACGGAATCATTCATGAAAGAAAGCCGGGTGCTATAATCACGGTTACCGAAACTATACCCTGCATTTATGCCGATACTGAAATTCTTTATCTTTATTCCTGTACCTATGTTAACCTGGTTGAGTCCGCCGGAACCCTGGTATAATGTGTTCAAACTATCGATACCGGATAAACGCTCATTTTTTTCAATTTTGTAATTGATCCTGCTGATGGGACGAAGCCCGAAACTCACTCCCCAACTGTTGCCCTTTTTGCGCATCTTTTCGGATGCCAAAGGGAAACCCAGTTGCAGGTATGAAATCACCGTATTGGTTGCTGTATATTTCGCAGGTGATGAAGTGCTTCTCAAGGTCCTGATGTCCACCTCTGCACCTATATCGAATATGGTGTTGTTCAGTCCGCCCAGTGATGCCGGGTTTACCAGGTTGATGCTTTGAAAAAGAAAAGCCGGTGTTATATATTTCTGGTCTCCGATTGCAGGGTTGGTATATGCAGCTGAAATACCACCCATACCCCTGTTCACAATATTCTGGTTGGGAATGATATCTCCGATTCCGTATCTTGAATAGGGTGAATTTTCCTGTGCAGATACATTAAATTGAGTGGAAACAAGCAATAATATGATAAAAATTCTCTTATTTGTTGCAGTTATTAATTTCGCTGAGCGCATACAGTCCTTTGAATAAAAAATTATAGTCGGCAAATATCCTGTTTTTAAGTTGACTGGCAAAATAGGCTGAATTGCCCCCGGTTAAAACCACGTTAAAGTTGCCGTATTTTTGGCCATATTTTTCTATGAAACCATCAATTTCACTGGTTATTCCGGTTATTACACCACTTTGGAGATTTGAACGTGTATCATACCCAATCAGTGGATAATTCCAGTCTGCTTTCGCCAGGGGGAGTTTTGCCGTAAATTCATGCATTGACCTGAAGCGCATATCCATTCCCGGTGAGATACTTCCACCAAGGAACTGGTGATATTGGTTTACAAAATTATAAGTGATACAACTGCCCAGGCCTATCACCAGGTTGTTCTTTCCCGGGAAAAAATGTACCGCGGCAGCCACCAGGGCCAGCCTGTCGGCTCCAATTGTTTCCGGTTTACCAACCGGGCTTGTAAAATTCACTTTTGTAAGATGCGACAGTTTATGAAATGTTGTACGGATAGATAATACCTGCTCAACCGTTTCATCGTGGTTTATAACAGAAGAAAGGATGGATCTTTCGGGTTTCCATTTATCAAGCAGCGAAGCAATCGTATCCCCCCTGCCGTCGGGTAACAAAATTTCTTCACGGAGCTGGTTCTGGTTGAAAACGGCAGCCTTTAAGCGGGTGTTTCCAAAATCAAGGCAAAGCGTTGTCATTCGTATACAATTTTATCAGGAATTAAACCCACGCAGGTTTTTAAAATGGCCATTCAGCTTTATACGGCCTTTCAATACATTCATCTCTTTCATAACCGGAAGCACTTTTGCAATATGCCTTTTCAGGAATTCCTGCCTTTGCAGTTCCTGCAGGTATTCCAGCACCTGGTATTCTTCTTCTATGGTAAGGCCGGCATGATGCGCCACATCATAACTCTGCAATTCGGCATCGGGTTTACCAAACTCCTTAAACACATCCAGGTACTTGTGTAATTCACGAATGGCCTCCACCAGTTTTTTCATCATTGAACTGCTTCCCCTGGTAATATTTTGCGGGTATGTAACGATGGCTCCGCTGTAAAGCTTATCGGGAAGTTCATTGATGATTTCCAGTATCTTGAATACCTGCAAGCCCTCTGTCTTTATATCCATCTTACCGTCATCATAAACTTTGCTGATTTCTTTAACCTGCACCAGGGTGCCCATTTCTGATAGTTTGTTGTTTATTACTGCCGGTATACCGAATGGTTTGTTCTTTTCAAATGACTCTTTGACCAGTTGCCTGTACCTTGGTTCAAAAATATGCAGGTTCAGTTTTTCACCGGGATACACAACAATGCTGAGCGGGAATATGGGAATGAAATTGGTCATTGCGGCTTCACTTATTGCTATTAGTTAGTTACTGTTTACGATATACTTTTCCTGTTCATTTCATCCAGGAAGGCATATTTGATAAATGTATACCAGGCGTTTGTTTTGCATATCAGGTATCCTTCCCATCCGTCTAAAAAACCAAGGCGAAAAACATAATGCTGGATGAAACTGAATGCAGGTGCAATATACTTTTTTACAAAGCCCGCCTTTTTTCCCTGCATATGGTATTTCTTTGCGTTTGAATAAGCATAAGCAACCGTTTTATCAGTAAACTCTTTTAAACTATTAACAGTATAGTGCAATACATACCCCTGCAATGGCAACACTTTTACAGCAGCCGGAAAAATAAGGTTTTCATGAACGGCCGCATCGTTCCAAACCACTTTTCTGCGGTTGAACAACCGGACATGCCTGTCATTTGCCCAAACACCAAATCGGATATGTTTGTTGCAAAAAAAATTCCTGTATGATAATTCATACACAACATCCTCATCAACCGGGTTAAGTTTCATTAATTCCGTTTTCAACCGGGTATCAGCTGCTTCATCGGCATCCAGGCTCAGGATCCAGTTGTACCGGGCTGCTAAAATCCCTTTATTCTTATTGGCACCATACCCATCCCAGGTGGTTTGGATAACCTTTGCCCCTGCTTTTTCGCAAATGGATACGGTTTCATCCGTACTGCCGCTATCCACTACAATAATATCATCGGTAACCCCTTGCAGGCTTTGCAATGTGTTGCCGATAATATGCGCTTCATTTTTGGCAATGATTACTACAGAAATCATACAAAAGATGGATATGCAGTTTTGATACTACTGCAAAGAAACAATAAAGTAAAATAATATGGGCAACAAGTTTCTATTGTTCAATGCAGGGTAATTATGCTATTTTTAATGAAAATTCAGTCAATACCGGGTGTTGAATTTATATGGTGGCAACAGTAAGTAATTAAAATCCACCGGATTTACAATCGCCGGAAAACAGATAAAAAAGGTTATTCATTTATTGAATATGGCCACCCGGTTTTTCCGGATTGAAATAAACAAACAAATGGTTGATCCGGTTTGTATAATATACATCATTTGAAAAAACCGGAACACCTGAAAAGCTGGTAAACATACTAACGTAATGGGATACGTGCTAACATTACTGAAGCTACCAATTTGAAAAATATGAAAATAAAAAGCCGGTCACATTTTCATTACCTTTTAGTATAATATTCATAGAGCAGTAAATTTATGTGGCAGCAATTATTACAATCAATACAGGAAGGAAACCGGAAAACGCTGGCCAGGTGTATTTCACTGGTTGAAAATGAAGTGCCGGGATATGAAAAATTATTACAGCTGATTCCCGGGAATCGTACCCCAATTATTGGCTTGACCGGGCCTCCCGGTGCAGGAAAAAGCACCCTCACTGATGCATTGATCAGCCAGTTTGTACAAGATGGTAAAAAGACCGGTATTTTATGTGTTGACCCTTCTTCCCCATTCAACCTCGGTTCATTACTGGGCGACAGGATCAGGATGAGCCAGTGGTATAACAACCCGGATGTGTTTATACGATCACTTGCAACAAGGGGTTCTCTCGGTGGATTGCACCCGAAAATAATAGAAATAAGCGACCTGATGAAAGCGGGCGGTTTTGATATTATCATAGTGGAAACGGTAGGTGTGGGGCAAAGTGAAATTGAAATTGCCGGCCTGGCAGATGTTACTGCAGTTGTGCTGGTACCGGAAGCCGGAGACGATGTACAAAGCATGAAAGCCGGGCTGATGGAAATAGCCGACCTATTTGTTGTAAATAAATCTGACCGGCCCGATGCCGAACTGTTTGTAAATAACCTGAAACTGATGCTGGCACCTTCATTCAGCCGCAGGACGGAAGAAGTGCCGGTTGTAAAAACAATCGCTTCAAAAAAAGAAGGAATTGATGAACTATATGGTTTACTCCTTCAAATTATTGCGAAACAAAAAATAAACAGCAGGCATTTCTGGTTGCTGGCAGAAAAAGCATATTACCTGATACAGCAAAAAAGAATGGCCGGTATTGATAAAGCCGACCTTAAAAAAAAGATTGAAGCTTCGGGAAACGAATTTAACCTGTATACGTTTATCAGGGAATATTACTAAACCGTTTCCTTAATTTTTGAATCCTTTTCTGTAACATGAAAATCCTCCTGGTCAAAAAACTTGGGTTCGGTTACAAAAGCTGACAGCTTTCCCTGTAAAATGGTATGCGATAACAGGTCGTCTGCCCGGTATATCACCGGCGTTTGTTCTTTAACCAATTTCCTGGCTCCTTCCAGGCTAATGGCATATGCATGAGTGCAGTCGTGGAAGCCGGCTTGTTTCAAATGCTGACTGAAATAACGGGGTAACAGGTTACTGGCCATTTTATAATTCCATTTCATCATTCCCAAGCCGCTGAGTAGCTTATAAAACAACTGTTTACGCTTAAGCGCTGCCGTTACCTGCTCATGTTTCAGGTAACCGAGGTACACCAGGTCCCATGACAAAGGCAGTTCATTCATGGCTTCTTCTAACAATGGCATGTTATCAAACAATGGCCACACATCGTCTTCCAATACAAGCGTTTTTTTCCAGCCATGCTCTATGATTGCTTCATATACAAGCCGGTGAGAGAGTGAACAGGCCAGTTCTCCCTGGCTGAGCGGTTTTCCCTGCCGTTGACGCTTCTTTGCAGCGGCCTCATCGTATGTGCCGTCTTTTTTTGCCTTTTCCAAATCAAGCAATAATTTATCGGCCCCCCAGAAGAATTCGAATGGAAGGCTTTGCAACCGTTCGTGTACACGTGCATGCCTGTCGGTAAAACGAGGTACAGACACTACCAATATTTTGTCAAAATATTGTTGCAGGAACCTGATTGTATCTGTGGGAATAGCCAACAAATTAAGAATATTACGTTTTATAGAAATGATTTACAGTTTTGCATTATTGCTGAAAACGATATTTTCCCCTTTAATTCCAAATGAAAAATCATATTTCCCAACTGCTTCAAATACTGCTGAAGAAGCGCCCTTTACCATCCTGTCGTGCAATTCAATTACAAGCACTTTCACCAATGGCAGCCATGATTCATAATTATGCTCAAAGACGGTTTTTTCTGAACCTTCTATATCAATTTTCAACAAATCAATTGAATCCCATTTTTGTTCTTTCATGATGGCAGGTATTGAAAGCGCTTTTATTGCTCCGCCAGACGTTTCCGTTGTTTCCTTAACAGTAAACGCATTGTTCCCATGGCCTTCATCAATCACCTGCAGAAAAGTATCATGGTCCCATAAACCACATTTTACTGGAATAATGTTCGGGTACGGTTTGGTATTGCTGACAAGCCATTCATAATTTTCAGCATCCGGTTCCAGTGAAATGATACGGCTTTGAGGAAACCTGTTTGCAAAAAAAAGGGCTGTTAAGCCGATATTTGCTCCTGCATCAATTATCCTGGAAGGCTCAAAGTCAAGCTCAATAGCGTATTCTTCCCTTAACAACACTTCTTCAAACGTGGCGTAATCAAACGGATTATCCCTCAATGAAAAAGGGTGTAGCAATTTTTTCAGCCTCAGGCCACGGCCTTTCCCGGATTTAAGTTTGAAATAAAATGAAAGGGCTTCCGGTAATGGCAGGTATTCTTTTAGTGTTTGTAAGCGTGACATGAAATCGTTTGCCGGTGGTTAATGGCGTAAGTTAGATAAAAAATATGAGCGATACATTTTGAGTATCAACTAAATTGCATTAACAAAATCATGAAATCCATCCTCTTTATATCGGTAATGAACGGTTCTGCCTGGGGTGGCAGTGAAGAACAATGGTACCAGGCAGCTTTGTGGATGAGCCGTAACGGATACCGGGTTGCTGTTTGTGTATTTCACTGGAATGAAAAGATACCCAAACTGGAAATATTGAAAAATAACGGATGCCAGATTTACCTGTTACCACAAAAAGGTAAAGGCATTTTCGGTAAATGGACATTGAGGCGCTTTTTAAATAAAATACCTTTTCATGATTATGATGCTGCCTATGTTAACCAGGGTGGCTGGCATGATATCGCACACGGGCCATTTAAGCGCCTATATAAAAAATTACCTCCTTACGCCTTAAGTTTTCATAATTACCAGTTAGGCGCCGGACTAAAATCATCAACGGTTCATGTACTTAAAGCATGGATTAGCCATGCAGCATTATGTAATGCAGCTACCAAAATAATTTACCGCATGCTGGAAAGTGAATATGGCATTGAGGGTAAGCATAAAGAAGTAACGTACAGCCCAATCACTTTCCCGGCACTGGTTACATTACCGGCTTCCTCATACGATGTATCCAAACCTGTATTTCTTGCATTGGGGGCACTTGATACAAACAGGAAAGCACAGGATATACTAATTAAGTGTTTTGCCGGTAGCCAATGGAAAAACAGGGAATGGGAATTACATATTTACGGTGAGGGGAGAGATAAAGCCATGCTGGCGGCCTTGATAAAAGACCTTAACCTGGAAGATAAGGTCTTCTTAAAAGGGCATACCAATGAGGTGAAGCAGGTACTTGCCAAATCTGCCCTCCTTATTCAGGCAACTCATTTCGACGCTATGCCTATCAGTGTAATAGAAGCAATGGCTATGGGAAAGCCATGCCTGGTAAGCCGGGTTGGCGATATGCCGGAATGGGTAAAACCAGGGTATAATGGATTTATCACGTTGGCTGTTACTGAAAAAGACCTGGGCGAACAACTTGATATTGCGTGGTCACAAAAGAATCAATGGGCGCTGATGGGTGAGCATGCATATGCTGTTTTCCTTGAAAAATACCCGCAACCCTACGAGGCGAAATTTGTTGCCTTACTAAAAAAATATTTACCTGCTTTGTAAGCGGGATGCAGGTGAATAATATGACGGCCATTCCAATAATATCAGGAATAAACCGTTACTATCCTGTTGCAGTTAATTATGATTTTACAGACTTATTAAATATCTATCAACATGAAAAACAACAACCAAATTTCAAGGTTTTTAGCCGTTTGCTTTTCTTTATTACTCTTCACCGGAGTTTCATTTTCACAGGATGCAGATTCAAAAGCAGCCGGATTTTTTAATGAAGGCCTTAAACTGAAAGGAGAAAAAAAATGTGATAAAGCCATTGAATCATATAAGAAAGCATTGGCAATAAACCCTGTGTACAGGGAAGCCCTGTATGAAACAGGGTGGTGTTATAATGAAATGGGAAAATATGAAGATGCTGTTTCTTATCTAACCAGGGCCAAAAAAGAGTGGCCGGATGCGCCTAAACTCTACCTGGAACTTGGATATGCCAATTACCAGTTAAAAAAAGACGATGTGGCCATGATACATTATAATAAATGCCTGGAACTGGATGACGAATTTGCCCTTGCCTATAAATACCTGGGTGACCTTCATTACAGCAGGCAGGAATATGCTAAGGCGCTCGACAACTTTAAACAGTATATCATTCATGCAGAAACAATTACAAGCCCTTTATTCTATTACAAGAAAGGATATGCAGAAAATGAACAGGGAAAATTTGAAGATGCCATCATTTCATTTAAAAAGTCATTGGAATTAAAAAGTGACGAACCAACATGTTATGATGAACTCGGGTATGCCTATTACAAACTTAAGGACGCCGAAAATGCAATTATCCAGTATAATAAATCAATTGCATTGAAACCTGCATCTCATGTTCCTTATCTTGGCATTGGTGATGTGCAAAGGATACTTAATAAAAATACGGATGAGGGGCTTGCCAATTACCTGAAAGCGGCAGAAATTAACCCTGAAAGCAAAAAAGCCCATTACAGTGCAGGATGGTGCTATAATAACAAACAACAATACCTTACTGCTGTAGGTTACCTGAAAAAAGCAATTGCTTTAGACAAGGATTATAAGACTGCTCTAACAGAAATAGGCTATAGTTATTATGCAATGGGCGAATACCAAAACGCCCTTACTAATCTTGAAAAATCTATTACACTTGATGCAAAAAACACACTTCCCCATTATTATGCAGGTTTATGTTTTCTTGCCCTTAAGAATAAGCCGGAAGTTTTAAAGAAAATTTCTATCCTCGAGGAGTTGAAATCACCTTATGCGGAAAAATTAAAAACAAAACTGGATACGCTGTAATTTGCTGAAAACTAAAACGTATTTTCTTCTTCTGATGTAACCCTGCCTTTCCACCAGCGATATGCTATATAACCCATGATGGCAAATGGCATCAGCATGAGGTATAAAATGCCGGAATTTAAACCCAGTGCAGGTTTTTCACCCAGTTGCTGCGCTGTTTTTGTACACATGGCACACTGGGCAGCCGCATCGGCTTGAATGAAAACCAGCAACATGAAAACAGCAATTACAATGAGGCATTTTTTCATACTGCAAAAATAATTGAAATGCTGCGAATGCAAGCATAAAATACAGCCATCACCTGCTGTATTTGAGTAATTGCAGCTAAAAAAAAATCCGCCTCCCGGGCGGATTTGATATAGTAATATAAATAGTTATGCCTCCACCGCTACTGCTTTAGATGCCCGTTTACGGTCTTCCTCATTCAGGATTGTCTTACGCAGGCGGACACTTTTAGGCGTTACTTCTATGCATTCATCAGCCTGAATATATTCCATACATTCTTCCAGCGACATCTGGATCTTTGGCGCTGCCTTAGAAGCATCGTCGGAGCCGCTTGCCCGGTGGTTTGTCAGTTTTTTAGCTTCTGTTGCATTTACTACCAGGTCACCTGGCTTGATATGTTCGGCTATGATCTGGCCTGCATACACATCATCTCCCGGATCTACAAAAAAACGGCCCCTGTCCTGCAACTTATCAATTGAATATGCTGTTGTTTTTTCAGTTGTTTTTGAAAGCAACACCCCGTTGTTCCTTCCGGGAATAACACCCTTCCATGGTTTATACTCACTAAAACGGTGAGCCATAACCGCTTCTCCAGCGGTGCTCGTGAGCATATTGCTCCTTAACCCTATCAGGCCCCTGGACGGTATTTCAAATTCAAGATGCTGCATGTCGCCCTTGGTTTCCATCACATGCATTTCCCCTTTCCGCTGTGTAACCAGGTCAATCACTTTGCCGCTGAACTCTGACGGTACATCCACTACCAGAATTTCATATGGCTCGCATTTAACGCCGTCGATATTTTTTACCAGTACCTGTGGCTGGCCTACAGTAAGTTCAAAGCCTTCCCTGCGCATGGTTTCAATCAATATACCCAGGTGAAGGATCCCGCGACCATAAACCAGGAAGCTGTCCGCATTATCACTGTCTTCCACCCGTAAGGCCAGGTTTTTTTCCGTTTCTTTCATAAGCCTGTCGCGTAAATGGCGGCTGGTTACAAACTTTCCTTCCTTACCAAAAAACGGAGAATTGTTAATGCTGAACAACATGCTCATGGTTGGTTCATCCACACTTATCACGGGCAGGGCTTCCGGATTGTCTACATCTGCTATGGTATCCCCGATATTAAAATCATCCAGGCCAACAACAGCACAGATATCACCGGCAAATACCTCCGCCACTTTCTTCTTGCCCATCCCTTCAAAAACATACAGTTCCTTGATCTTCATTTTCTTCATCGTTCCATCTGCCTGCAATAATGCGATCTGCTGGTTTTCCCTGATGCTTCCCCTGGCAACCTTTCCTACCGCAATCCTTCCCAGGAAGGAAGAGTAATCCAGGGATGTGATTTGCATCTGCGTAGCGCCTTCATTCACTTTTGGTTCAGGAACAAATTCCAGGATTGCATCCAGCAAGGGCAGGATATTAGTTGTTTCAGTCAACGATGTGTTCATCCATCCGTTCTTACTGCTGCCATAGATGGTTGGAAAATCAAGCTGCTCTTCAGTAGCATCCAGGTTAAAGAACAATTCAAAAACGGCATCGTGCACTTCATCTGGCCGGCAATTCGGCTTATCTACTTTATTGATTACCACAATAGGGTGCAGGCCCAGCGCCAGCGCTTTCTGTAACACAAAACGTGTTTGCGGCATTGGACCTTCAAATGCATCAACTAACAGTAAAACACCATCTGCCATTTTCAATACCCTTTCCACTTCCCCTCCAAAATCGGAGTGACCAGGTGTATCAATCACATTGATCTTTACATCTTTATAGGTAACTGAAACGTTTTTGCTGAAAATGGTTATACCGCGTTCCCGCTCCAGGTCATTGCTGTCCATGATAAGCTCACCTGTTTCCTGGTTTTCCCTGAAGACCTTTGTTGCATGAAGAATCTTATCAACCAGCGTTGTTTTACCATGATCTACGTGGGCGATGATGGCGATGTTTCGAATATTCATTATTTTTTACTTTTTTATTTGTTTACTTTCCTGATGGCCTGTACCAGGTATAATTCCCGTCCATCCACCAAAAGAATAAACCAAAATGGGCGCAAAGGTACGATTATTAGGCCGGATGGTAAGCCTAAATCTCAATTATTCAAAACAATTAACGTTAATATAAATATATAAGTGGCAGACTGGTAATGAAAGATCCTTCAAACCGAATAAACCGGTCGTATAAACGATATTTTTTCAGCACGGCGCTTCATGGTATTGTATTAATTTTATACACTCTAATATTAAATAACACGGATGTCGTCATTCAAGTTACAGGCAACGTATTCTCCGGCGGGAGACCAGCCTGATGCAATCCGCCAACTGACAGAAGGGATACAAAGTGGTGAAAAATACCAGACTTTACTGGGCGTTACCGGAAGCGGTAAGACTTTTACCATGGCCAATGTTATTCAGAATGTTCAAAGGCCAACATTGGTAATGACACATAACAAGACATTGGTTGCCCAGTTATATGGAGAATTCAAGCAGTTTTTTCCGGAGAACGCAGTCGGCTATTTTGTGTCTTATTATGATTATTACCAACCGGAGGCATACCTGCCCGTTAGTAACACTTATATTGAAAAAGACCTGAGCATCAATGAAGAACTGGATAAACTCCGCTTACAGGCCACTGCCCAATTGCTGAGTGGCCGCAGGGATATCATTGTTGTTGCCAGTGTGAGTTGCATTTATGGCATGGGTAACCCCACTGAATATGAAAATGGGATCATACGGATATCTAAAGGGCAGGTTATTTCCCGGCAGGGATTTTTGCATGCACTGGTTAACTCGCTGTACCATCGCAGCCAGGGCGACTTCACCAGGGGAACGTTCCGGGTAAAGGGTGATACTATTGATATAAACCTGCCTTATGTAGATTTCGGGTACCGTATCAGTTTTTTTGGAGATGAAATTGAAAGTATTGAAACACTTGAACTGAGCAGTGGAAAAAGAATCAGCCATGTAGACCATGCAGCAATATTTCCGGCCAACCTGTACCTGGCACCAAAAGATATGCTGGCGCAGGTGATCAGCGACATTCAGGATGAATGTGCCGCCCAGGCAGACTATTTTAAAAACAGCGGAAAATATATTGAAGCACAGCGTATCACTGAAAGAGTTAATTACGACCTGGAAATGATCCGTGAACTCGGTTATTGCAATGGCATTGAAAATTATTCCCGCTTTTTTGACCGGCGAAAACCCGGTGCCAGGCCATTCTGCCTGCTTGATTATTTTCCCCGTGATTTCCTGACCATCATTGATGAAAGCCACCAGACCATACCGCAGATCAGCGGCATGTATGGCGGAGACAGGAGCCGGAAACTGGTATTGGTTGATTATGGCTTTCGCCTGCCATCTGCCATGGATAACAGGCCTCAGAATTTTCACGAATTTGAAAACCTCACCAACCAGACAGTATATGTATCTGCCACTCCCGGTGATTATGAACTGGAAAAATGCGGTGGCGTGGTGGTTGAACAGGTGGTTCGCCCCACCGGCCTGCTGGATCCACCCATAGAAATAAGACCTTCCATCAACCAGATTGACGACCTGCTGGATGAAATTGATAAACGCATCAAGAAAGGAGACCGTGTGCTGGTTACCACCTTAACCAAACGCATGGCCGAAGAAATGAACAAATACCTGGAAAGGATTCATATAAAATCAAAATACATTCATAGTGATGTAGATACGCTGGAAAGGGTTGAAATTTTACGTGATCTGCGGCTTGGTGTGATTGATGTACTTGTTGGTGTTAACCTGCTGAGGGAAGGCCTCGATTTACCGGAAGTTTCGCTGGTGGCTATCATGGATGCGGATAAGGAAGGATTTTTACGCAACGAAAGAAGCCTTACCCAGACTGCAGGCAGGGCCGCAAGAAATGTTGACGGGCTGGTAATTTTTTATGCCGACAAGATTACTGAAAGCATGCAAAAAACCATTGATGAAACTCAAAGAAGAAGGGAAAAGCAAATAGCTTATAATATCAAGCATCAAATAACACCAACAACAATTATAAAAACCAAAGAACAGGTATTTGCACAGGGCAGTGTATTGGATGTAAAAGGATATGACCCATCCAATCCATACGCCCTGCAGCCCGACGAGGAACTGGTAACTGTTGCAGCGGAGGAACAGGTTGCTTACCAGACCATCCCGCAACTGGAAAAAGCCATTGCAAAAGTGAAAAAAAGCATGCAGCAGGCAGCCAGGGACCTTGATTTTATGGAAGCGGCCCGTTTAAGGGATGAGATGTTCCGGATGCAGCAGGAACTGGAAACAATGAAAAAATGAATGTATTTTTTCTTACCTTCCTTATTCAGTGGTAAAATTCAACATGTATGATAGTTATAGCATTGTACAACCTCAAAGGAGGTGTTGGCAAAACAGCCTCCTGTGTTAACCTGTCTTATTTATCGGCGGCAGACAATTACAAAACTTTGTTATGGGATATAGACCCGCAAGGTTCTTCATCATTTTATTACAGGGTGAAAACCAAAACACATCCCGGAATCAGGAAACTGATCAGTAAAGAAGGGCACCTGGAAGAAGCAGTACATGCTACCGATTTTGAAATGCTGGATATCATCCCCGCCGATAATGCAGCCCGCAGTTTTGATATCATGCTCGAAGAAATGAAAGGGTCAAGAAATAAGCTGAAACACCTGCTCAAAACCTTTGAAGCGGAATATGATTTTATCTTTATCGACTGCCCTCCCGGGTTCAGCGCCTTAAGCGAAAATATTTTCAGTGCGGCTGATATTGTACTGATGCCGGTAATACCAACAACATTATCCATCAGGACTTATAATATGGTAAAAGATTATTTCAGGGAAAAAGAATTAGACTTAAAAAAGATGATGTGCTTCTTTACGATGGCGGATCTCCGCAAGAATATGCATAATGAAATAATGGATGAGCTTTACAAGGATAAACGCTTCTTCCAGAATTATATCCCTTACCTGAGCGACATAGAGAAAATGGGGTTGCATAAAGCTCCGGTGATGGAATTTGCCAACAGCAGTTATGCATCCAAATGTTACCGTGAGTTATGGACAGAGATCAAAGAAGGGTTGCTGTAAATGACTGACCCTTATTTTATTATCCATTTCCCGGTGCCTTTTTTATTAATGAACACTGAAAGAACCGGTAATGGTATAGGTAAACCGGACTTTTTACATGAACTTTGCCACTTTCATCAATAATAATATATAACATATGAAAAGAGAATTAGCAAGCTGGTACAGCCCTTCATTGCAAAAAGAAATGCCGATTGCCGCCTATGGCGATTACGGGTTTGCCTTGTTGCTGGTACCTACAGCTGCTGCAGATTACCTGGAATATGAACGGTTTCAACTGATGGATACACTGGCGCCATATATCAATAGTGGTAAGGTGAAAGTATTTTCCATCAACAGCATCAATAATGAAAGCTGGCTGAACAATGAGATGCAGGGTGAACACAAAGCTATCAGGCATAACCAGTTTAATCAATATGTATTTGAAGAGGTTGTACCTTTCATCCGCACCAACACTTCTGCGGAAACACCCATCATTACCTGCGGTGCTTCATTTGGCGCTTTACACAGTATGAACCTTTTCTTAAAAAGGCCCGACCTGATCAATGGGGTAATAGCCATGAGCGGTGTATATGACCTCACAGAATACACCAAAGGCTTTTTTGACGACCAGGTATATTTCAATTCACCGCAGCATTATAAGCCAAACCTTACTGATGAATGGTACCTGAATAATATCCGCAAAAGCAATCACATACATATTTTAACAGGTAGCGGGGATTATGAAGATCCTAATGCATCCAGGCGATTTTCAGAAATCCTTCATAGTAAAGGAATACCGCATGAACTGGATATCTGGGGAGAAGAATGGAAGCATGACTGGCCAACCTGGAGAGCCATGTTACCGGCATACCTGGATATGAAATTTTAACTTACACAGAAATCAATTGCATAAAAAAGGATGGCATAATCGCCATCCTTTTTACATTTCAGAGATCAACTATTGTTTGATCAGCTTATACGCTTTTCGCTCCCTGCCAGGCATTACTACTTCCATAAAATAGATCCCGGAAGGCATTGATTCCATATCGATAGACGTTATCAGTGGCCCTTGTTGCTTTAAAACTGATTTCTGCCAACGCTTTAAACCGGTAATATCCCTCAGCGTTAGTAAGATGTTACCGGTAATATCATCTGCCAGTAATATCCTGGCTGTAGTTGCAACAGGGTTCGGGAAAATAGTTACGGTTTCATTGGTTAAACCGGATGACACCATCGCCTGGCCTGATAAAGATGATGCCGGTACAGCTGCACTATTCCTGGTAGTGCCTGTTTGGGTGAAAACCAGGCGGGTTATATTGAATCCTCCAACCGTAACATAGAACCTCATCACTTTAATACCTGCCGTAAGCGGGATATTGGAAATGGTTACATTCTGCCAGTTCTGGTATCCGCCTGTTGTTGGCACTGATATGTTGGCAATGGTAACACCATCCATTTCAACCCTGCAGGCAGCAATGGAACTGAATGTTGAGACGCGGGCTACTAAAGAATAGGTTCCGGAAGCCGTAACATTCACGGTATATTTCGTCCATTCATTATCGTTAGTCCAGCCCATAAAAGCGGTTCCTTCTGTGGCTGTTTGCAGGTCAACTGCTTCGGATGGCCTGTAAGCACCACCTGAATTATCGGTTGTAACATCATAATATGCCAGGTTTTGCCCGCCATTATCATAATCCTCAATCTCTATGGTTCCCGGTATGGGTAATGGTGTTCCGCTGTACGGAGTGTTGGTAGTACCACTTACGGTAACCTGCACCACATCGGTTCCGGTGGCACCATTATTATCTGTTACTTTCAGTTGAAATGTATATACACCCTGTACTAAAGCACTAATGGTTGTGTTGGCTGAACCTGCGGCAGAAATGGCGTACGTTTCCGGGCCGCTTATTTTTGTCCATGCGTAGGAAGCAATGCTGCCGTCTGCATCTGTTCCACTCCCGGTAAGGGTTACACTATTTACCGGCAGGGTGATTGATTTATCTGTACCGGCATTGGCAACCGGCGCCTGGTTGGCCACGGCCGCATTAACGGTAACCTGCATTGTATCCCTTCCGATGGCACCAATAATGCCGTTATTGTCTGTTACCCTCAGTTCAAACCTGTATGTTCCCTGTACCAGGCCGGTAACAGTTGTAGAGGCGGAAGATGCAGTTGTGATATTTCCGGCTGAAGGCCCTGAAATTTTAGTCCATAAATAAGAATTGATGGCCCCGTCCGGATCTGTACCGGTGCCGGATAAAGTGACGCTGTTAACCGGCAATGTTATTGTAATATCTGTTCCGGCATTGGCTACGGGCGCCTGGTTGGCTGCGTTTACACTTACCTGTACCGTATCCTTTCCGGTTGCACCGCTGTTATCGGTAACCTGCAGCGCAAATAAATAAGTGCCCTGCACGAGGTTGTTTACGGTTGTTGAGGCAGATGACGCCGTGGTTATGGAACCGGATGACGGGCCTGAAACTTTTGTCCAGGCATAAGCAGTGATGGTTCCGTCAGGATCAGTTCCGGTACCTGTTAGTGTTAAACTGTTAGTTGGCAGGGTAACTGATTTATCTGCGCCGGCATTGGCAACCGGTGCCTGGTTAGCTGCGTTTACAATTACCTGTAAAGTATCCCTTCCGATGCCGCCGCTGTTATCGGTAACTCTTAATTCAAACTTGTATATGCCCTGAACAAGCCCGGTAACGGTAGTGTTTGCTGAAGTTGGAGATGTGATGGTGCCGGAAGCGGGGCCTGAAATTTTTGTCCAGCCATAGGAAGCAATAGTTCCGTCAACATCGCTTCCGCTTCCGGTTAATGAAACAGAATTAGCCGGTAAAGTAATGGTTTTATCTGTTCCGGCATTAGCCATTGGCAACAGGTTTGAAGTAGTACTGAAAATAACTGAATTAATGTTGAAACCGCCGGTAATACAGTAGATCCGCATCACCTTATTACCAGCTGTAAGATTTATATTATTTGCAGTTACTGATTGCCAAACCTGGTAACCGCCTGTATTGGGTGCAGTGAACGTTGCGATGGTAACCCCGTCCATTTCTACCCGGAAGGAAGAAAATCCATTCAGGGATGCCACCCGTGCCTGTAATGTATACACTCCTGAACTTAACACGTTCACGGAATACTTCATCCACTCACCTGGGTCTGTCCAGCCAATATATGCTGCCGATTCCGTTGTACTTTGTATATCTACATCTTCAGTTAACCGGTACGCACCACCCTCGTTATCGGGGCTGCTGTCGTAATAGCCCACATTCTGTCCGCCGTTGTCAAAGTCTTCTGCCTGAATGGTGCCGGGTACCGGCCAGGGGGTTCCGCCATAGGCTGAAGTGGATACAGCTGCGTTTACGGTTACCTGTAAGGTATCCCTGTCTGTAAGCCCACCGTTATCGGTCACTTTTAGTTCAAAAAGATATACACCCTGTGTAAGGGCCGTTACGGTTGTGTAGAAAGCAGCCGGGGTTGTTATGCTTTCGCCTGCGGGGCCCGAAACTTTTGTCCAGGCATAGGCAGAAATACTGCCATCCGCATCGGTACCCGTACCTGTTAATGATACGGCAGAAACCGGTAACGTGATGGTTTGGTCGTTACCTGCATTGGCAACCGGCGCCTGGTTGGCAGGATTTACATTTACCTGAACGGTATCCCTGTCAACAGCTCCGTTATTATCAGTCACTTTCAATTCATACTTATAGGTTCCCTGTACCAGGGCGGTAACTGTTGTTGATGCAGCTGTTGCTGACGTTATTGTACCGCCGGCTGGACCGGAAATTTTTGTCCAGGCATAAGCAGAAATACTGCCGTCAGTATCTGTACCGCTTCCTGTTAAGGTAGCCGTGCTGGTTGGCAAAGTGATATTCTGATCAAGCCCGGCATTGGCAACGGGTGATTGGTTGGATACTGCTGCATTCACCGTTACCTGTACCTGGTCTGTTGCAGCAGCACCGTTATTATCGGTAACCCTGAGTTCGAAAATATAAACTCCCTGAACCAGCCCGGTTACATTTGTTGTAGCAGATGCAGAACTACTTATTGTACCGGATGATGGCCCTGATACTTTCGTCCAGGCATATGTTGCAATCGTTCCGTCCGTATCGGTACCGGTGCCTGTAAGCGTAACAGTACTCGTTGGCAACACTATTATTTTATCAGTACCTGCATTGGCAACCGGCGCCTGGTTGCCGGCAGCATTAACGGTAACTTTCATGGTATCCCTGCCTATTCCGCCGCTGTTATCGGTGACTTTCAATTCAACGCTGTATACTCCCTGCACCAGCCCGGTGAATGTAGTGGAAGCTGCTGCTGCATTTGTAATCGTTCCTGAAGCAGGGCCTGTGATTTTTGTCCATGCATAGGATGCGATTGTTCCGTCGGGATCGTTGCCGCTGCCGGAGAGGCTAACTGAATTTGATGGTAATGTGATGGTTTGGTCAGCTCCGGCATTGGCAGCTGGCAACACATTACCTGTTCCGTTTTTTATTAATACAGCAGACGTGTACGGCGCAAGGGTAATGGTGCCCGGGTAAGATACATTTGCCACATCAATGTAATTTGCGCCTAAAGAAATGGTTTTACTTACCGATGTTTCATTGTATTCAAAACGCAGGTCGTTTACATTTGTGATTGCTTTAGGTGATTTCTGTGAATTGGCATCCTGCCCGGAAAATGATTTCCATCCTGCCAGTGTATAATAACCTGAGCCGTTACCATCGGCAAATGCAATGATAGTAACATTGTCATCTATTGGTCGGGCATAATAATTGTTATTACCGGTAAAATAATTTACTGAGGCATCATAATCATTGGAAAGATACAAGACACGCTGGGTTGCTGCTTTTGCTACAAGCCTGTTGTTATTGAATGTATTGTTTATTACTGCTACATTTTGAAACTTGGTCATTCTTAGCAAAGAAGCGCAATTGTATATAGTATTCCCGCTGCAGTTTACATTTTTAGAATTATTTAGGAATAATCCTATATTAATGCAATTGGCAATCGTGTTATTGGTAATATCGGCAAATGAGGCGCTGGCATCAAGGTAAATTCCTTCAGCGGGCAGGTAGCTGGGGTCATTTGTTCCGCCAACTGCCCCAATTCCATTGATTACAATGTTATCCTTAATGGTTCGTTGTGTATAGGAAGTCTGACCCTGGCTCGGATACCCGTAGATTCCTCCGCCATCGTCTTTGATAAAACAGAAGTAATCTATAAAGTTATTCTTTATAACGGTTGCATTACCGTCAAACTTGATACCGCAGTAGCCTGTATTCTTAATCACGTTATAAGAAACTTCGCCATTGTTACCGTTTGAGATAATTCCTTCATAATTGCCGCCAACAGATTTACCCATACCTGCAAATATGCCGGTGTTGTTTACCGTATTGTTCCTTATCACGGCATTATCGCTTGATGCGGCATTGATACCGGCGTTATTTGAATTGTTGATAATACAGTTCTGAACGGTTATAGAAGGTGAATTAGGATAGCAGTAGACGGCGTCATCTCCCGAAAAGGAAATATCGCAATTCTGGATAACTATGTTATTGCTGTATGAAATATTAAATGCATCGCTGTTAGCACCTTCAAATGAAATATTATCGAATGTAAGGTACGCCCTGCTATTAGCAGTTACAAGGTCAGTAACAGATGCCACCTGAACAGTACCCGGATTTGAAGAACTGTATATTTTGATTTTTTTTGTAACCGGGTCAAAATACCATTCATTTTGTGTATCCAGTGTACTTACATCGTTTTGGATGAAATAACCGAAACCGTTGATGGGATCATAATTTACATCACTGTTTGTATAGGTTATTTTTGTACCTGTATGATTTGTTATTGGCGCCCTGTTGATCACCCAATGTGTCATTTTAATAACCACTTCGGCACCGGTCCAGTCTGGGCTGGATGCCAGCTGATTATCAGTTATAGAAGTGTTGGCTGTATGCCCTTCATACGTAAGATATCCTGTATTGGGATAACGCCCCATGGCAGTGTTTGCCCCGTTAACCACAACCATATTGGTTGAATTTAACGTGGAGGCTGCCACTGTGCTTTCCCAGATATTGCTTCCCAGGCTTGTCCAGGTATTAATAACAGTAAACCCTGAAATAACAGGCTTGCTGCCTGTACCATAAGCCCCAAACCTGATCGGGTTGGCTGCAGTTCCGCTCTTGGTGATAACGATGCTGCCAAAAAAAGTTTCCCCTCTTTTAAAAAGAATGGAATCACCTGCATTCAGGCTGCTCATAAAACTATTCAGTTTCGACAGCGTTTTCCAGGGTGTTGCCGGATTTTGTGCCTGTGCACTCGTCCTGCTGTCATCTCCGCTAACAGAAGAAAAATAATAATTTGTAGCTTGAACGAATTGAATGGAACATAAAAATGCCACAACAAAAAGAAATCTCATTGTTTGTTTGTTTAAGAATTTGGAGGTTATTTGATCCTGATGGTTAGAAACCCGGTTGGGTTGAAGCAAAAACTTTTTTTCAAGGTTACAGTCAGATATAACGGGTTTGGCAGTATGGGTTTGTATCAACCCTGGCCTTACGGTAAAAGCGGAGTTATCATGAAAACGGGTAAAGGATTTACGATTGCCAGATAATTCAATTTCCCGGCTTCGTACAAATATATGCACTTGCAGTTGCAATATTTGCAGAAACCTTTTCTTAAGAACAATTAAAAAATTGTTACCAATAAATACGGCTTGCTGAACCTGGTTTTTCAATGAAGATATTTTCTACAGTAATCAATCAAATTGATCAACATATTTGCTTAACAGGCATTAGCCTGAAGCCTATATATTTGATTATCATGTAGCAGGAGGTTGGCAGGTGGCCTTTCAGAAGTATTGGATAAAAAGCGGTATAGGTATTCTTACGCGCAGCAGATTACTTACAATAAATATGCCAAATATTGAAATTAATACAAATTGATTTATTTTATATTTTTAATAAATTGATTTATAATAATATAAAAAGGGCCGGATTATCCGGCCCCGTTATGGTTAAGCAATAATATTGCGGGTTTAATTCCTGTTTACCATCGGCAATGCAAACTTTTCCTGTCCGGCTACCAGCTTGAAATAATACACCGATTCCGGCAGCATAATATTCCTGTAGATACCGTTTGAGCCTGGTTGCAGCATAATATCAGCTTTATACAGCACCCTTCCGGTGGCATCAAATATGGCATAGGTTGCCGGCTGAGCCTTGTCGCTGTAGAGGTTTACTTCAAAACGGTTCCGGTAAGCACCTGTGGAAACAACAGCCACTGATCCGTTTATGGTATTTTTTATAGTTACACTGATGATGTTACTGTATTCAAATCTGGTATCATTATCTACCATTTTCAACCGGTAATAATTTACGCCCAATGATGGGTACATATCGGTCAACTGGTATTCTACCAAATGGTTGCTGTTACCCTGTGCATTTACAACTGCCACTTGTGAAAAATTCCTTCCGTCGGTACTTTTTTCAACAATGAAATAATCACTGTTTATTTCTGAAGAAGTGCTCCATTGCAGGAATGCCGTTTTATCCGGTTTTGCCACACCGGAAAAATTTACCAGGATAACAGGTACAATGATGGTAGCAAAGTTTACCGTTACCGTATCCCTTCCAATGGCACCATTATTATCAGTTACCCTTAATTCATATTTATATGTTCCGTTTGTAAGGCCGGTTAATGTTGGGGTTTGTGTGTTAGCCCCGGTGATACTTCCGGTAGAGGGACCGGAAATTTTTGTCCATGTATAGGTCGAAATGGTACCGTCATAGTCCTCTCCCGATCCTGCTAATACCACTGCTGCCGGTACTGAAATTTCCTTGTCGGTTCCGGCATCTGCTACCGGCGGGATATTCGTGGCATCGTTCTTAATCAGCAACGCGGAAGAGTATGGTGCCAGTGTTATCGTTCCCGGATAAGAAACATTTTTAACATCCAGGTAATTAGCTCCCAGGTTTATTGTCTTGCTTACTCCTGTTTCATTATAAATGAATCTTAAGTCGTAAATGTTTGAAGTGGTTTTGGATGATTTCTGCGAATTGGCATCTTTACCAGTTGCCGATTTCCATTCAGCCAGTGTCCGGTACACATTGGTTCCGTTCACATCCTGCCAGATGGTTTTGTTATCATCCATCGGGCGGGCGTAGTAATTATTATTTGCATTAAAATCTGCAGGCATAACAGCATCTCCCGGTTCATAATAAGCTGTATACTGTGAGGCTGTTTTAGCAGTAAAAACATTGTTTGTAATAGTTACATTGCTGATAGGAACGTCTGCACTATACTTTATCAGGTATAAGCCCCTTGCGCAATCATAGATGGTATTG
>CALKVC010000004.1 GCA_937996595.1 uncultured Chitinophagaceae bacterium | reverse complement strand
TCTTTTTCCTGAATTGTTTTTCCGTTACTATCGTTGTTTTTTCGTCCATAATGGCAATCACTCCTTTTCAGTAAGGGTATTGGTTGTTGAATTCGTTGCGGAACTTTCATCAGGGCCTGTTGATTTTTCATAACCGGTAACCATTGCCTGGAAGTTATTCCATCCGGCAACCATTACCTGTGTAACATGTATGAAAAAAAATAATACAAATAAAATGGTGAGTATGAAATGTTCGGCCCTTGCCCATTCATATCCGCCCAGCATGTAACAGAGCCAGTTAAGCTGTACCGGTTTGTATATGGCGAAACCGGTGAGTATGAGCCCCAGCCCCATGAAAATGATAACGGTGTAGGCTAACCGCTGAGCCGCATTGTATTTATTACGGCCGGGAAGCGTTTTCCTGATACGCAGGCTGTGCATCAAAACTTTCCAGGAATCCGAAAGGGCGTTTTTTGCAGGCTTGATATGTCTCCATTCTTTTGAGACAAACAGGTATATAACATATATCAGCCCGTTTAACATGAATAACCACATGAACGTAAAATGAAGGCTCATGCCTTCAGCCAGCCTGAAGGGTATGTTCAGCGCCTGGTTGAAAGAGTCCGGGAAAAACCTGAGAATGGTACGGTCGCCCCATCCGATGCGGTATACGTCATTTGCCCAGTAAATAAGCATGCCGCTCCAGGCCATGATGGCAAGCAATGGAAAGTTTATCCAGTGCAACCAGCGTATGGCCAGCGGGTGTTTATAAACCAGTTTCTTCATCTGTTATTAAATAGTGGCTTTCGTTTTTGTATGGTATATGTGAAAAATGAATACTACTTCTTAATAAAATTAAGGGATGCCGAATTGATGCAATACCGTAAACCGGTCGGTTTGGGGCCATCATCAAATACATGGCCCAGGTGAGCGCCGCAACGCCGGCAGTTCACTTCGGTTCTTACCATGCCAAAACTTTTATCTTCCAGTTCTTCAATATTTTTTGGATTCATTGGTTGCCAAAAACTGGGCCAACCGGTTCCGCTGTCAAATTTAGCGGCAGAACTGAATAAGGGAAGGTTACAGCAAATGCATGTATAAATGCCGGGTTTGTGATTATTCCAGTATTTACCGGTGTAAGAACTTTCCGTGCCTTTTTTTCGTGTTACTTCATACTGTAAAGCATCCAGTTGCTTACGCCATTCGTGATCAGGTTTGTATATTTCGTACTGCCTGCCATTGCTGCCGTATTCCTGCTTTTGCGCATTACAACCGGTTTGTATACATAACATACATGTGAATAACAGGAACTTGTTCATGATATTATTTAATTGTTTATTAAGCGATCTTAAAATTAAACCATTTGCAGGCTTTTTTGTTTGGTAGTTATTGATATATTTACGTTAAAACCTCCAATATGGGTGTATGGAAGCAGGTTGCAGAATACCTGTATTTAAAGAAAAGGGACCCTGAAGAAAAGCGTACCCAGTGGATGAAATACATGCACGGAATAAACAGGTTATCTATCCTGCTTTTCCTGCTTGCCATCATTATCATCATTGTTAAACTGCTGTTGCGCTAAGGCCGTTGTGTTAAAAAAGCGTAAATGCTTTTTGCTGCATTGGCGGATGCATGCCCGCCTTTGCCTAGTAATTCCCTTAATGCCCTGTAATCCGCTTTCAGTTGTTGCTGCTTCTCCCTGTTTTCGAGTAATAAGGTCAATTCAGCAGCTATTTTCTGCGGCGTGAGGTCGTTTTGTATCAGTTCTTTTACCACTTCCTTATCCATGATCAGGTTTACCAGTCCGATGAATTTGATCCTGATGAGGCGTTTAGCAATCTGGTAAGAAATGTTACTGCCCTTATAGCAAATCACTTCCGGCACTTCAAAGAGGGCGGTTTCCAACGTGGCTGTTCCGCTGGTAACCAGGGCCGCACTTGCCTTGTTTAAAATATGGTACGTTTTGTTCTCAACAGCTTCCACATTACTATATGGCTTCATCAGGTTGTCGTAAAACGTAACCGGTAAACCGGGCGCTTTGGCCACCATGAACCGGTATTGCGGAAAGGCCCCGGCAACTTCCAGCATGATGGGAAGCTTAACCGATATTTCCTGTTTCCTGCTTCCGGGCAATAAGGCGATGATGGGTGTATCGTTGTTGATTGCACCAGGTTCCTGACGGCCTGATGCATGTTCAGATTTAAAACGCTCTATTACTTCAACAAGCGGATGCCCCACATATTCCACTTCAACATTCCATTTTTTATAAAATGCTTTTTCAAAGGGAAGTATCACCAGCATCTTGTCAACATCGCGTTTAATGGCTTTAACCCGGTTTTCTTTCCAGGCCCAAACCTGCGGCGAGATATAATATATCACTTTTAAACCCTGTTCACGGGCCCATTTGGCAATACGTAAGTTAAATCCCGGATAATCTATGAGGATGAGTGCATCGGGTGAAAATGCCGTAATGTCTTTTTTGCAGTCTTTTAAATTCCGTAAGATGGTGGGCAGGTTTTTTATCACTTCTGTAAAACCCATAAAAGCGAGGTCGCGGTAGTGTTTCACAAGTGTTGCACCTGCTGCTTCCATTTTTTCGCCACCCCAGCACCTGGTATCCGCCTGCCCGTCAAGCTTATGCAACTCCTTAACCAGGTTGCTGCCATGAAGGTCGCCGCTGGCTTCTCCTGCAATAATATAATACTTCATTAGTGCAAATGTATTATATGAAAATGATTTTTGCCGGGTATAATAACTGCTCAGGCCGGTATAAAATAAGGGAAAACCTGCTTATGGCATTCCTGCAAGCGCTTCAAATTGGATATCCAGCAATTCATAAGATGATGTATCCGGAAGATAATAATGCCACCATTCTGTTTCCAGCGCTTTAAACCCGTTTTTTTCCATCAGTTCCCGCAACATTGCCCTGTTTTTAATTACAGCTGCAGGTAAATGCTGGTAGCCATGATGTGATTTTTCACTGAAATCATCAAATCCGGTTCCCATATCCAGTTCTTTACCGGTGGCGATATCTGCCAGGCTAAGGTCAACGGCTATGCCCCTGTTATGGGCGCTTCCGGTGGCGGGGTTTGCAGCATAACGGTCATCCTTAACCGCTTCCCACATCAGTTCTGTTACAGAATAGGGCCTGTATGCATCCCATACGATAATGCTTAAACCCTGCTTGTTTAATGATTGCTGAACCCGGGTAAGTGCAACCAGGGCAGCACGCCGCAAATATGTTGTTGAAGCAGACGGGTACAGTTTTTTATGCATGAAATTATTGCTGTCTGCATATTTCAGGTTTATGATGGCATTGGGGATCATAGCAACCACGGGAAGCATCTTTTTGGCAGGGTTGAAGGCAATCTGCTGTTTTAATACTGCTGCATCCTGTATTACCAGCAGGCCATACCTGTTAACGGATGGTTCCTGCAGGTATGCCTTTTTGGAAAGTAATAACAGGAAGAAGATCAGGATGAGTTTGGCTGGCTGTTTCATAAATCCATGCAGATTATTGGCGCTTTAATAAATAATCTTAATTTCAAGATACGTAATATACCCTTGTATGCAATCCTGCCGTTTTCCTGTTTTAACCTGGCCGATCATTTTCCTGGTCATTTTTACAGCTTGTAACGAAACCGGAAAGCCCGGAACGGATAATCCTGCTTCAGAAAATTCACCATGGGAAATGCGGATACGGCACCAGTTAGAAAAGCATTGGCAACAGGAACCCGCAAATCAGGGATTCGTGTACGACAGTATTGATCTTGAGTGCTATGATCTGCTTCAATTTGTGTACAAAGGATCTGGAAATACAGCCGTATGGAGCGATTCGGGAACCTGGCAACCGGCCGCCGCCGGCATGATCCATTATCTTGAAAACTTACAGGAATCAGGTTTATTTAAAGAGAAGTATCATTACCCGGCTATCAGCCACATTAAGAACCTGTTAGAGAAGGATTCGGTGAAAAGGCTGGATGCAAAATTATGGGCAGATGCCGACCTGGTATTTACTGACGCTTTCATGATGCTGTTACAGGACCTTGGCCAGGGGCGTTTGCAGCCAGACAGCCTGGGCTGGAAAAATGATACCGGCAAATACCGTAATTTTTTTGAAGCGAACCTTGCCAGGATTAAAAAAGGAGAATCACCGGATAGTATTTTCCGTTCCGCTGAACCTGCACATCCGGGTTACCTGGCAATAAAAAGTAAGTTGAAGGGTTTTACTGATAGCATGGATACCCGTGTGTATACTTATCTGGATTATCCGTATAAGAAAGCTGACATTGATGATTCCATGCATTTTGTAAAGCAATTGCTCATTAGGCTGAAAGAGTCTTCCATCGTAGATAAAACAGATGGTTTTGATTCTGCATCACTGGCAGATGCAATCAAAAAATACCAGGTGCGCAGGAAGCTTGCGGCCGACGGAAAAATAACTTCATCGCTCATAAAGAACCTGAACAATACGGATATAAACAAGTATTTAAGAATTGCAGTTACGCTTGACCGTTATAAACAATTGCCCCGTACCATGCCCGAAGATTACATATTTGTAAACCTGCCCGGGTTTTATTTGCAGGTTTGGGAATCCGATACCATTGCATTTACTTCACGCATCATTTGCGGAAAGCCAGAAACAGCAACCCCGTTGCTCACCAGTAAGATCAACCACCTGGTGATTTATCCAACCTGGACGGTGCCTGCCAGCATCATCAAAAAGGAAATGTTGCCGGCACTCAAGAGAAATGCCGGCTACCTGCGTAAAAAAGGGTTAAACCTGTATGATAAAGATGGGGAACCGGTAGATCCATTTGCCGTAAACTGGGAAAAATATTCAAAAGGTATTCCCTATAAGATTCAACAGGGTAGTGGCGACGGGAATGCACTGGGAGTGATTAAATTCAATTTTGAAAACCCGTTTGCGGTTTACCTGCACGACACCAACCAGCGTTACCTGTTCAGTAAACAAATGCGCGCGCTCAGCCACGGATGCGTACGGGTGCAGGAATGGGAAAAACTGGCATTTTTCATTGCCGGTAAAGACAGCATGCAATTAAAGAGCGGCGATACACTGCGGTATAACAGGGATTCCATTTCAAACTGGATCGCCAATAAACAGAAACAGCATATTTCGGTTCGTTACCAAATTCCATTATTTATCCGTTACTTTGGTTGCGAGGTGGTTGACGGTAACCTGAAGTTCTATGACGACATTTACGGAGAAGACAGGAAAGCGATAGAAGATTATTTTTTACCGGGTAAGTATTCATTTAATAAAGGCAATGAGATGTAATCCCCTCATATATTGCATGTACAGGTACGGGTTAGCATTATTTATTACCCTGTTCACATGGTTTGCTGCACCGGCACAGGAAACTGCAGCAAATGATACAGTTCAGAAAAAGAAACCTGTACGGGTATTATACGGACAGGCCAGTTATTATGCAACAAAATTTCATGGCAGAAAAACGGCAAACGGCGAGATATTCAGTCACGAAAAGCTTACGGCTGCCTGCAACGTATTGCCGCTGGGTACATGGGTAAAAGTAACCAACCTGAAAAACGGCAAATCAATCATCGTAAAAACAAACGACCGGCTTCATACTAAAACACGACGTATCATTGACCTTACCAGGGCCGGGGCCAAAAAGCTCGATTTTATTAAAAGAGGACTTACCAGGGTTAAAATTGAAGTGCTTGATAAGAAAAACCGCCCCTGATTAATTTACGGTTTACTGTTTAATGGTATTCGCAGGCAGCAACCTTTTATGCTGATGAAAACAGGATTTTTTAACACTGCAAACCCTGATTAGGAGAAAGCCATCATGCTAAATAGCTGTAAATAATAGATTTCTGTTCACATATATGAATAAATATGTGTGCAAATAATTTCACGTTTTCAATCTATACAGCTATTTTTGCCACGTTTACAAAACCAACCATTATGAAGAAATTAATTCTTTCAATTATTACGTTGATTGTTTGCACAATTACGTTTGGTCAGGAAAGCTACAAGAAACAACCCACTTTAGGTATCCAGTTATTTTTCAATGATTTTCAAACTGCATCCGAAATACGTAGTGTTGGCCTGGCCAATGTTATAAAAGATAAAAATTTTGCTAAATCAAAAAGGATGACTTCCGGCCTCGCAGTTAGTTACATCCAGGGGTTAACAGAACATGTTGATTTTGCCGGAACATTATCCGGATCATTTGTGAGTTATCCGGTTCCCAATAAAACGGCTAACAGCCAGCAATACCTGTTACTGGAAGCTGCTGCAACTGCAAACCTGAAAATGCTGAGCGATAAATATTGCCTGAATCCGTTCATTACCGTAGGTTTGGGCGGCGCCAAATTCAAAGGTTATTATAGTGCTTTTGCACCGGTTGGGGTTGGTTTGCAATGGAAAATTGTTGATAATTTTTTCTTCTTGGCTAACTCTCAATACCGCATTCCTTTTACAGAAAACGGAGCATATCATTTTTACCACAGTTTTGGCGTAGCTGCTTCATTAAAGAAAAAGCCAGACCCAAAACCGGTAGAAGTAGTACCGCCACCGGTAGTTGTGCTGGATAAAGATGCAGATGGAGTGATGGATTCAGTTGACCTTTGTCCGGATGTTGCCGGCGTTGCCGCTTTGCAAGGTTGCCCCGACAGGGACAGTGATGGAATAGCTGATAACAATGACGCTTGTCCGGATGTAGCCGGCCTTGGTAAATACAAAGGATGCCCGATACCGGATACAGATGGCGATGGCATAAATGATGAGCAGGATAAATGCCCTTCTGTAAAAGGTGTTGCCCGCTACCAGGGATGCCCGGTTCCTGATACCGACAATGACGGTGTAAATGATGAAGAAGACAAATGCCCTAACCGTGCAGGCCCGGCCTCTAACCAGGGTTGCCCTGAAATTACCAAAGAAGTAATAGAAAAAGTGAATATGGCAGCCAAAAATGTATTTTTTGCAACCGGAAGCGCTAAATTATTGCCTAAGTCATTCAAATCACTGGATGAAGTTGCAATGATTATGAAGGCAGATGATCTCTTCCAGATACAGATAGACGGACATACAGATGCACAGGGTGATGACGCCAAAAACCAGGTACTGTCAGAAAACCGTGCAAAAGCTGTAAGAGATTACCTGGTAAGCAAGGCTGTTCCTGAAAACCGTACTAATTTCACCGGTTACGGTGAAACCAAACCAGTGGCAGATAATAAGACGGCAGCAGGCAGGGCCAGGAACAGGAGGGTTGAGATGACTGTAAGGAATTTTTAATTTTAAGAATATCTGATATTGAATGGTTCATACTCTAAGTATTTTTCATTTTACTTTATTAGTGGGCGTTTAAATATTACGTTATTATTATATTTTATTCATGATATATATGTTAATGCTTATTACTGTCTAAAGCTTTTATATGAGTGATAAATAAAGTATCTTGCAAAAGATAATTATCCTGAAAATGAACAGTTCCCCGCTATTGTTTGTTTCATCAGGCGGCTTACATAACCTACTTACGTAACCATGATAGAAAACCGTTTGCCCGCTTCCAGTATTATCTTAATGAAAACCCAGGCAGAAAGGCAACTTGAAACACTTTCAATTCAACAGTAGCATGATGAAAAAAAAGTATCCGCTGCACAAGCTCATTATCGCATTCAGTATATTATTTTATTGCGAAAATCTATTTGCTCAAACGTTACCGGCAGGATTTTCATATAGTGATATTTCGGGCTGGACATCGCCAATAGGAACAGCGTTTAATAATGACGGTTCTAAAATGTTTGTATGGGAAAAAGCTGGAAAAGTGTTTGTCTCAAACTGGAACAGTACCACCAATACATACAATAAACAGGCAACGGCTGTGATTGATATTTCGCAGGAAGTGGGAAATTGGCGAGACCATGGTTTACTGGGATTTGCTCTTGACCCGAATTTCGATATAAATGGATTGATTTACCTGAGTTATGTGGTTGACAGGCACCACCTGATTAATTTCGGAACAGGTTCCTACAATGCCAATACCAATACATACTATGCAGCTACTATTGGCAGGGTAACCAGGTACCAGACAACCGTAACTGCCGGAAACCTGGTGGTAGTACCGGCATCAAGAACCATATTAATAGGTGAAACAAAATCTACCGGAATACCTATCCTGTATGAATCACATGGCGTAGGGTCACTGGCTTTTGCTACCGACGGAACTTTGCTTGTCTCAACCGGGGATGCCGCCAGCTATGATGCAACCGATTACGGTAGCGACCCGCTGAGTTATTATGCCCAGGCACTTACGGATGGGATTATACGCACAAACGAAAATGTTGGTTCCTACCGTTCGCAGATATTGAATTCCCATAATGGTAAGATATTAAGGATAGATCCTGCAACGGGAAACGGCATCAGTAGCAACCCTTTTTACAACGCTGGTTCACCCCGTTCAGCCCAATCAAGGGTTTGGGCCATGGGATTCAGGAATCCCTTTAAATTCACTTTCAGACCAAATTCAGGTTCATCAAACCCTGCAACAGGCGACCTGGGAGAATTATACGTTTCTGATGTTGGTTGGGGTGATGTGGAAGAACTTACCATCATTAAGGAAGCAGCTTCCAATGGCGGCTGGCCATTTTATGAGGGATTGAATGCAGAAGCCAATTATTACCCGTTAAATCTTGATAATAAAGATGAACCCAACCCGTTATTCGGAACCGGTGGATGTACTGACCAGTTTTTTAATTTTCGCGACCTGATCAAACAGGCTACGGCAGATAATATTCATACGGTATATAATCCCTGCAACCCAACAGTGCCTATTAACAGCGTAAATGATAACAGGTTCTTTCACAGGATTCCAGCCATAGATTGGAAACATAATGAAGATAGTGCCAGGGTAGCTGTATTCGGCAGCAATAATTATACGGTGAAACAAATAGGTACTCCGGCTTCCGGGGTGCCGGGCATACCTTTCCGGGGGAATTCTGCAACAGGCGGTTGCTGGTATAGCGGAACAAATTTCCCCTTACAATACAATAATACATTTTTCATTGCCGATTATGGAGGAAACTGGATAAAGAACATTACGATAGACTTTACCGATAAAGTGCAGACAGTGTCTGATTTCGCTACCAATATCGGTGCCATTGTTGATATTAAGCAAAGCCCGATGGATGGAAACCTGTACTGTACCGATGTTGTTGCCAACCTGGTAAGGAAGATACAGTTTGGAGGAAACCAGTCGCCGCACGCCGTACCTGCTTCCAATGTAACCTATGGCCCCGGTCCGTTGAATGTGAATTTTACCGGTACCCAGTCATTTGATTTTGACGGATCCGTAGTATCATACAGTTGGAATTTCGGTGACGGTTCACCTGTTTCCACGCAAACGAATCCGTCACATAGTTTCAGTTCAGGAAACTCATTGCCAAAGAAATTCGTTGTAAAACTAACTGTAACGGATAACCTGGGAGCAACCGGCACCGACAGCCTCATCATTTCAATCAACAATACCCCGCCGAATGTTACCATTACAAGCCCGGTGAACAATTCAACTTATAGAGTGGGGCTTGATACAACCTATTCACTCAATGCCATCGTAACGGATGCGGAGCATGCACCGGCAAACCTGAATTATGTATGGCAAACAACCCTTCGCCATAACAACCATATCCATATTGAACCGATTGATACCAGTAAGGTAACTGATGCCGTTATTTCAAGGATAGGCTGTAACGGTGATACCTATTCATGGTTTGTAACGTTAACGGTTACAGATCGTGATGGCCTTATCGGGATGGATTCTTCCAAGTTATTCCCGCAATGCGGCGCCCTGCCACTTAAACTGAATACATTCGCCGTTTCTGCACAGGGAAATGTGAACCTGTTACGATGGACTACAACAGAAGAGCTTAACCTGAAGAATTTTGAGGTTGAAAGAAGTTACGATGGTATTTCTTTCTCTGTTATTGGAACTGTTAACGCACGCAATGGTTCTATTTCCAATACATACCAGTTTACCGATGACAGTTTCATTGACGGATACATCTATTACCGACTGCGCATGGTTGATGTGGATGATAAGTTCGCCTATTCCCTCATCGTAAGGGTATTCACCGGAACTGAAACCGATAGCGGTATAACCATCTCGCCCAATCCTTTCAGCAGTGAATTCCTGCTGGGGGCGGTATTCAGAGAATCCGGTACGGTTACTATCAGGATAATCGACAGCAAAGGGGCCGTTGTAAAAACGTTGAAACAACAGGTGAACAGTGGCTTTAACGGATTTACCATCGATAACCTCGAAAATATCAGCCAGGGCTTTTATTTCCTGGAACTAACAGAAGGAACGGAAGTAAGAAAGACAAAACTGGTAAAGAAGAAATGATAAAATGAGGCAGTATCAATGGGTATGTCCGGGAGATGATTTTATTTTCCTCAATTGAAGGAATGTGAGTATCATAGACATTTCTTCAGGTAACAGTTTCTTCATCACAGCATGGTTTAGCTGGCTGTTTGCTTTATAAGCTGCAGCGTAATCTTTTATTTCCTGGCTGCTGAAATTAGGAATACTGTCTTTCCCTTTTTTAAATATGCCATGGCAATCGCTGCAGTATGCTTTAAAAAGTTGTTTCCCTTTTTCAAGGTTAACCAGTAATTCGGCTTTCTTTTCTTCGGGAAGGTATTTGGGTATGTTATATTGTGTTTTTTTCTCCACGGCACATTGCATCAGCATTACCGAAATGACAAGTGAAATAACTGCAAGCTTTTTTTTCATGCTGTAAAATTAGTATTCACCGCCCACTTTGCGGATATTGAGGCTTTTGTCTTTGGACGCCGGCAGGGTTACCGGTGCTTCTTCAAAAGGGATATCTTCATTCAGCGAATGAATGAAGGCGACGAGTTGTTTTTTTTCACGGCTTGTCAGTTTCAGGGAATCTGGCGGGAGTGTCTGGTTTTTAACGGTAAGTCCATTACCGGTAGCGCCGCCGGTATCATAGAACCTGATCACTTCATCCAGGGTTTTAAAAACACCGTTATGCATGTAAGGCGCCGTATGTTCAGCATTTCGGATGGTTCCCGTACGGAAAGCATGGAGCATTTCTGGTTCCGGGTTTATCAGGAACCTCCCCGAATCGGGGCTAAGCCTTGTGAACAGCGTATCTGCAGGCGTTCCCGCCACTTCAAATTCTGAACTTGTATAAGGCGGTTTTACCCCATTGAATTGTGGTATGAAATGGCAGGTGCCGCATGTTGCTTTACTCATGAATATATTGAAACCGGTACGGGCTTCCATATCTATCTCAGCCCGCTTATCCATCGCCTCATCAAAAGCTGACCGGTACATGCTGAATTGGCTGTAATATAATATCACCGCAGAAACGATATGGTCGATGCTTATTTTTCTGGCGTTGGGGGTTAGTTTCACAAATTTCCGGAATGCCTTAGCGTAGCTTTCGCAACTCATCACTTTGTTTACAATATCATGATGGTCTGCGTTCATTTCAACCGGGTTGGAAACAACCGTACGGGCCTGGTCAAGCAGGGAAATGTGTTTGCCATCCAGCATGAGCAGGTGGTTGTACAGGCTGTTGATGAGGCTGGGCGTATTTCTTGTAAGTGACTGGCTCTTGTCAAACTGCAGCGCAGTGGCCCTGGATGTATCTGTGAAATATTCGCCGGATTTATGGCATGATACGCAACTTCGTTTATTGTTTCCCGATAGGATCGGGTCGTAAAACAGCAGTTTGCCAACCTGCCTTATCTCGGTCAAGGTATTTTCATCATCAACCGGCAGGAATATACCCTTTTCATTCTGGCCGCGGTACAGGGTTTTATCGAAAATAGAATTACAGGAATCGGAAAGGCTGTAATCAATGAAACTGGAAGAAACCACAGTATATTCCCTGATAGCCCGTTGGTTGAGGCTGAATAACGGGTTCACAAAATCACTGATAAAGGCAAAATGGTCAAATTCATCGGGGTTTACCGGCTGGGTATTTGCAAATGCCATGGCCTTCCTGTACAAAGCCAGGTATTCATCCGGTAATTTTTTATCCGGGAAATCTTTATCGAACACATCATATATTTCATATACAGCTTTCATCATGGAACGAAGTTCCGGTATGATGTTTTTCTTATCCGGGCATTCAAAGCCTGTGGTGTAGATGGCTGCCAGGTTTAACAGGAACAGCCTGTTGGCCAGGTAGAAATGATGATAGCTGTTAAGCTGTGTAGTGATGGAGTCTGCCAGGTAAACATCAATAGTGTTTGAATAAGGGGTTACTATTGCAACCAGGCTGTCTGTTGACAGATTTTCTTCTTCCAGGTACATTTCAGCCAGGCTTAAACCGGCTCCTTCACGTTTATATGGCTTTTCAAACTTCTCAAACACTTCTGTTTCCCATTCAACCGGTAACTGGCCATTGATACGCAGGTAAGCGGTGGGCTGCAGGTAGCGTAACCAGAAATCTGCCGCCTTTAGACCAAGCCTGGCATCGGTAATTTTGGTTAAGATCTTTTTTTTGCCGGGTTCTCCCGAAATGTCTTCCTGCTTAATGAGATCTAACAGTTCCCTGCCGTTTTGCCTGCAGGCAAGCAGGTTTTTCACAAACAGGCCCTTGTATGCAGCCGGGGAATGTTTACCTGGATCCTGAAACGATAAAACAGACAAGGTAATGAGTGTAATAATTACCAGTGTAATAAACTGTTTTTTATTCGATAGTATCCTGCCCATGCCGTTTTCAGCGTTTTCTTATTATTGTTCGGATTGTACCTTGTTTCAAATGTTGTAGAAATACAATTGATTAGATTACAATCTATAAAGTTATTACTAATAACTTATTTTTTCTGCTATTAGTATTTGCATTTTCATTGATGACATGAATTTTACGTTTGATTAAACCTGGTTATTATAGCAGGGTAGATAGAAATCAAATCAGGATATTTCTGATATCAGTTGAACAGGTTTAACAGTTTTTTTTATCGGTTCTTCACCCTTTTCTTCCAATATTTTATAATTTACTTTTCATGGCCTTCCACCAACATTCTACCCGTAAAGTTTACCTGGCAATTACCCTGGTTGCTCTTGCGGCATTTTCTGTTTCCTGCGATAAAAATACTCCTGCTATCAACCAGACACGTACTTTCTATATGGGCACCACACCCTGGCCGGCAGATTTCACGGCAGCAGAAGTTGATACGGCATATGCATTTATAAATAATCATTGCGATATCATTTCTCATCATTTTGACGATGGTATCCCTTATGAGGAAGTGTATACTGATCAGCCTTTCCCCACAGCCATGCAGCAGGATATACAAACCAGGCTAACCAAAACGGCTCCCGGTAAAAAGGTCTTTTTAAGTGTGGCGGCTTTAAATATCACCCGTCGCGAAAAAGCGGATTATTACAGCCAGTCCGCTGTACCTGCAGCTGTAAAAGAAGCCTGGAGGTTAAAGCCAATAAATGATCCGGACGTGGTAACCGCTTACCTCACATATATCAGCCGTTTAATAGATACGTTTAATCCCGAAATGGTGAATTTTGCTGTAGAAAGCAATTTATCGTTATTCCCTGCTGCAGCATTCGTACAGTATAAGGCGTTTATTGCAGAGGTTTACCCGGCGCTAAAAAGCAAATATCCGGCGGTTCCATTCTTCTTAAGTTTTATGGTAGATGAAACCAGCACCGGTTTTGAATACGCCAGGCAATTATTGCCTTATACAGATTATATCGGTTTGAGTTCATACCCGTATACCGGTGTTACTTCATCAGCCAACGGAAATACAGATCCTTCACTTTTTCCGGCCGGTTATTTTGATCGTTATATTAATATGGCCGATAAGCCACTTGCATTTGCTGAAACAGGTTATATAGCAGAAAACCTGCTGGTACCTTCTTTTAATCTTAACAAGCAGGGAAGGGAAGCATGGCAAAGGGATTATCTTGAACTGATATGTAAGATTTGTGATGAAAACAGGGCAAAATTGCTGATCTGGTTCTGCAGCAAAGATTATGATGCCGGAAATACCCGCTTACAGGCAATGGGGTTGTACCAGGACCTGTTTGCACTTTGGCAGTATATCGGGCTTAAAGATCCGGCTGGTAAATCGCGGCCGGTTTTACAATCCTGGTTAAACTGGATGGGTAAAGAAAGGATCAGATAATCTGCTTAATGATCAGGTTGCTGGTAAAGGTTGAATATCCTAAACCGGTACAAAAAAATTATCCCCCTGAAGAATCAGGGGGAATTCTCTTTAACCCTTAAAACAACCAACATGAATATCAGTTGAAATAACTGATATATATACGCCGGAAACGCTGAAAAGGTTTACTCCTTTTTAAAATATTTTTATATCAATGCCAGATCAAGCACCTGGTTCATCGTTTTTACATAATGGAACCTGATGCCTTTGATGAACTGGGGGTTAATATCTGCTACATCTTTTTCATTAATCCAGCACATGATGATCTCTTTGATACCCGACCTTTTTGCAGCCAGCACTTTCTCCTTTATGCCTCCTACCGGTAATACCTGTCCGCGTAGGGTAATTTCTCCCGTCATGGCCAGGTATGGCTTTATCTTTCTGCCGGTAAAAGCACTCGCCAGGGAAGTCATCATGGTTATACCTGCGCTGGGCCCGTCTTTAGGAACAGCCCCTTCCGGAATATGAATATGTGCATTCTTTTTCTGAAAAAGGCCCGGGGCAATACCCACTTTTTTTGCATTAGCTTCCAGCCAGGTTAGTGCCGTACTGGCGCTTTCTTTCATTACATTACCCAGGTTACCGGTAAGTTTCAGTTCACCTTTGCCTTCGCTCAACTGGGTTTCAATGAATAAAATATCGCCACCCACATAAGTCCAGGCCAGCCCAACTGCCACACCCGGTATATTGGCCATCTTATACAGTTCATTGCTGTATTTGGGCCTTCCCAGGATCTTTTCAATATCGGCATTGGTAAGGTTGGCTTTTAATTTGCCGTGAATCACAAATTCTTTGGCCTGGTACCTCATCACGCTGGCCAGTTGCCTGTCAAGTTCACGAACACCGCTTTCCCTGGTATAATCTGTAATGATCTTTTCCAGCACCTGGTCGCTTATCTTGAATGAGGGAGCAGCACTGCCATTCGATTTTTGAATGAGGCCATGCATTTCCTTCTGTTTAGGCAGCAGGTGCCTTTTGGCGATCTCAATTTTCTCTTCAATGGCATATCCGCTGAGGTCAATGATTTCAAGCCGGTCACGTAAAGCGGGTTGAATACTGGCCAGGCTGTTGGCCGTGGCGATGAATAACACTTTACTCAGGTCATATTCAAGTTCCAGGTAATTATCATAAAAACTGTTGTTTTGTTCCGGATCCAGCACTTCCAGTAAGGCAGATGAAGGGTCACCTCGATGGTCGCTGCCTACCTTGTCAATTTCATCCAGGATCATAACCGGGTTACTCGACTTTATTTTCCGGATAGATTGAATGATCCTTCCCGGCATAGCGCCAATATAGGTTTTCCGGTGCCCCCTTATTTCACTTTCATCATGCAGCCCGCCCAGGCTAACACGGGCATATTTGCGGTTGATAGCAGCAGCGATACTTTTTCCCAGGCTGGTTTTACCTATTCCGGGAGGCCCTATAAAGCATAAAATCGGGCTTTTCATATCGCCTTTCAGTTTCAGTACAGCCAGGTATTCCAGAATGCGTTCTTTAATCTTATCCATGCCATAATGGTCATGGTCCAGTACTTTTTTTGCTTTTTTAAGATCGTAGGAATCTTCCGTATATTCTTCCCAGGGAAGGTCAAGCAACAGGTCCAGGTGATTGTAAACAACGGAGTAATCAGGGGTAGATGGATGCATCCTTTCCAGCTTTTCCACTCCCTTATTGAACATGTCTTTTGCTGCAGCTGGCCATTTTTTTGTTTCTGCCTTCTTCTGCATTTCTTTCACTTCCGCCACATTATCACCGCCCAGTTCATCTTTGATAGCTTTCATCTGCTGTTGCAGAAAATATTCCCGCTGTTGCTTATCCAGTTCGGCCCTTGTTTTGGTGGTTACCTTATTCTTAAGTTCTGCATATTGCAGTTCGGTATGCATGAGGTTCATCAGCAACTCGGCCCTGGCTTTCAGGTTGCTTATTTCCAGCAATTGCTGCTTTTGTTTTAGGTCGCAGTTAAGGTTACTGCTAACAAAATGTATCAGGAATGACGGGTTTACAATATTCTTTAATATGATGGCAGCTTCAGATGGCAGGTTGGGAGATAAGCCAACAATCTGGCCGGCAAGGTCTTTTATACTGCCAACCATGGCATTAAAATCGGCATCATTGGTAACAGTTTCATCTTCCAGCAACCTCACACGGGCCTTAAAATAAGGGTCATCTGTAGTTATTTCTTCAATCCTGAAGCGCTTCCGGCCCTGTATGATGATGGTTGTTCCGCCATCCGGCATTTTAATCAGCTTCACTATTTTGGCTACAGTACCAATATTTTCCAGGTCGGTGATGGCAGGTTCTTCAATATTACTGTCTTTTTGCGCCACAACCCCTACCAATTTGTCAGATTTATAAGAATCGCTTACCGCTTTAATACTCTTGTCCCTGCCAACCGTAATGGGAATAACAACGCCCGGAAACAGAATCGTATTCCTTAAAGGCAATAAGGGCAATATATCCGGTATCTGCTGCCCGTCTATGTTTTCATCCTCTTCATCATTTAATGGGATGATCGGCATAAATTCCATTTCTTCTTCCGGAGAATTCAAATAAAGATTTTTGTTCATAGTTTGTGCTAAAGGTCAATTTGACAAAGTTAGGTTAGTTATCGGCTAAAATTTAGTGGATGTTAGTATTGGCAAGATTGATGCCATTGTTAAGAAATGCTGGTTTTTGCATGCTTTTGTTATAACGTATTCTCAAACTACATATTTGCAATTGAAAGAAACTTATTTTTTATGTTTTGGCCATATGGGTTTTTATAGAAGAAGCAGGTGCAGGTCTCCTTATGCATAAACTATACACTATTCACTATTTTTGCCGCATATGGATATCAGATGTTCACCCGCTGAAATGGATATTTTTGAGAAGATAGCTGCTGCGTCCCGGTTGCTGCGGATGGATAGTTTTGTTATCGGTGGGTTTGTGCGTGATAAATTGCTGGGCAGGCCTACAAAAGATATGGATATTGTTTGCATCGGTGATGGCATTTTACTGGCGGAAGCGGTGGCTAAATCCTTAACACCAAAGCCCCAGGTAAGTTTCTTTAAAACATTCGGTACGGCGCAGATCAGGCTGCACAACCTGCCATCCGGGGAAACCGGGTTACCGGATAAAACGGAAACTGACCATTTTCTCGATATTGAATTTGTAGGAGCCAGGAAGGAATCTTATCGTTTCGATAGCCGTAAACCGGCTGTATCTACCGGTACACTGGAAGATGACCAGAACAGGCGTGATTTTACCATCAACGCCCTGGCAGTTAGCCTGAATGAGAAAGATTTTGGAAAAATTATTGATCCTTTCGGAGGCCTGAAAGACCTGGATGACAAGTTACTTAGAACGCCGCTTGAACCGGATCAGACTTTTAGCGACGATCCACTGCGTATGATGCGGGCCATCCGCTTTGCCACACAACTTGGTTTTACCATCATGGATGATACCTGGCAGGCCATCGGCAGGAATGCAGAGCGAATAAAAATCGTTAGCAGGGAACGGATTGCCGATGAACTGAATAAGATATTGCTGAGTATAAAACCTTCCGTTGGTTTTGATCACCTGTATAAAACCGGGTTGCTGGATATCATCTTTCCGCAAATGACAGCCCTGGCAGGAGCAGAGTATATTGACGGGTTGGGTCACAAAGACAACTTCTACCATACCCTGCAGGTGGTTGACAATATTTCGCTGCATACCGGCGACTTATGGCTTAGGTGGGCCGCCGTTTTACATGATATTGCCAAACCGGTTACCAAAAAATTTGAAGAGGGGCATGGGTGGACCTTTCATGGCCATGAAGTGGTTGGCGGCAGAATGGTGCCGAAGATATTCACGCAGCTGAAACTGCCACAGAACGAAAAGATGAAATTTGTGCGAAAGATGGTTGAAATGCACCTGCGCCCGATAAGCCTCACCAAAGAGAATATAACGGATGCGGCTATACGTAGATTGATCTTCGATGCTGGAGAAGACCTGGAAGCGCTGATGACACTTTGCCGGGCAGACATCACCTCAAAAAACAAACAGAAAGTGAAACGCTTCCTGGAGAATTTTGAAATGGTGGAGCAACGGTGCAAAGAAGTGGAAGAGAAAGACCATATCCGAAACTGGCAGCCTCCGATAACCGGTGAAATCATCATGGAAACGTTCAGCCTGCAACCCGGCAGGATGGTTGGCGATATCAAGAATGCCATCAGGGAAGCAATCCTGGATGGAGATATTCCGAATGAATACGATGCTGCATATGCTTTTATGATGGAAAAGGCGAGGGAGTTGGGAGTTAAAAGTTCTTAGTTTGTAGTTTAAAGTTTAAAGTTTAAAGTGATTTTTTCCGCAAGCCAAACTTGCTATGATTTAACGTTTTAACTATGAACAAAAAACTAATAACTTGACCCGTATCTATGAACTGAAAAAAATCCTTATTTTTGAAATATGGCAATCTTACGATTCAGAATTTACTGGGAAGACGATGAAAGTACTTACCGTGATGTGGCGATCAGGCATACACAAACATTTTTTGACCTGCACCAGGCCATCCTGAAAAGCTTTGAGTTTGATAACAAGCACAAGGCAACCTTTTACCGCAGCAATGATAACTGGCAAAGGGGCAGGGAGATTACACTGGAAAAATATGATAAGCAGTATAAGGCCGAACCATTGATCATGAATGATGTCATCATTGGAAGTGAAATCAGGGACCCGAACCAGAAGTTCATTTATGAATATGATTTTAATAAGTTCTGGCGATTCATGGTTGAACTCATAACGGTTGACAAGGAGGAAAATATTAAACTCACATACCCAACCTGTGTACGCAGCGAAGGCCTGGCCCCGTCTCAATACGGCACCAAAGGATTGGTTGACAGCCGCCTGGCTGAAATGGAAGACAAATATGACCTTCAACCGGAAGCCCTTAAGGAAGGATATGGCGAAGAGGGCGAAGATGCTGATACCATGGAAACGGAAGATGATACCGTAGTGGATGATACCAATGACGGTTTTTAAAAGGATTGATTTGTTTCAGCCGGTAAATAATTTTCTTCGGGTAAAATATAGTTAAGGGTTCTTCACAAACTCAAGACTAATGCATGAAAAAAACCTGTATCATCTTAGCAGGCCCTACAGCAGTAGGCAAAACTGAAGTGGCATTACACCTGTCCCGCTCTTTCAATACCCGTATCATATCAGCCGACAGCCGGCAGTGTTTTAAGGAACTATCCATTGGGGTTGCAAAGCCTTCAGCCACTGAACTGGCCGGGGTTTTTCATTATTTCATTAATACTCATTCCATTCACGAAAACATTTCTGCAGCAGATTTCGAGAAATTTGCCCTGGAATCGGTGCAGGAAATTTTCCTTGAAAATGACATAGCCATCATGGCAGGTGGTACGGGTTTGTACATCAATGCATTTTGCCATGGGCTTGACCCGATTCCCGAAATTGAAAAACATATCCGGGAAGAAATAATCGCTGCCTATGAGTTGAAGGGAATGCAGTGGTTACAGGATAACATAATGAAGGAAGACCCGGCTTATTACGCATCTGGTGAAATTCACAATCCACAACGGATAATGAGGGCGCTGGAAGTGATACGTGCAACCGGTAAATCAATACTGTCATACCGTAATAAACAAAAAGCCGAACGCCCGTTTGATATCATAAAAATCGGGTTAGAACTGCCCCGAAACGATTTATATCAAAGAATAAACAAAAGGGTAGAAATGATGATGGAATCCGGACTGGAAAATGAAGCCTGTTCTTTATTGCCATACAGGAACCTGAATGCACTGCAAACGGTTGGTTACAGGGAGTTATTCAGTTATTTTGATGCTGAAATTACACGGCAGCAGGCCATTGAATTGATAAAGCAACATACCCGCAACTATGCCAAAAGGCAAATGACCTGGTTTAAGAAAGATAATGAAATCGTATGGTTTCCACCTGATTCATCCTTAGTATTCCGGTATATAAAAGAAAAATTAAAAACCTGACCATCATCTCCCATTAATTAATCCCCCAATCAAACAATCTCCAAATCTCCAAATCTCCAAATCCCCAAATCCCCCCCATCTACAAATCTCCAAATCCCCAAATCCCCCCCATCTACAAATCTCCAAATCCCCCATCTCCAAATCTCCAAATCAAAACTTCACCCCAACCGTTGCCACAATATTCCCCGTTTTCTGATTCAAACTGGCATACGTATTTAACCTGTCTTCCAGCCTGTATGGGAAACTAACGTCACGGGTTACCCGATGAACGTAGGTGAGGTCAATGAAAAATCCTTTGTTCCTGTATCCCAGCCCGCCACTAAGTAATAATTGGTTTGCCCTGAAATCACGGTCCTTATAAGGTTTGCCGTAATATGCCAGTCCGAGCCTTGCCATAATGATATTGAATTTCAATTCACCGCCAACCCTGAAATTGAATGCTCCCTTGTATTCATTCTTAACCACCTGGTTCAGCGATTTATAATAGGCTTTTTCATTTTCTGTAGGCTCTTCATTATCGCTGCTGAACCGGCTGCTGCGGTGATTCACATACTCAATATCGGCTGTAATGAATCCCTTTTGCTTTTTAACGTTCTCCTGTTCCCTGAATACATAGGAAGCACTCAGGATGGCTTTCCAGGGAGAAGTTTGGGTATACTTGCTTTCTCCTTCCTGGTTATTGGTAAATGTTTGCGATTTAACAAAAAAGGACTCCGGCTGGCCGGTTGCTGATTCCAGGTTTGTAAGCAGGGAGGTAGTCCTGTTGTCGGTTAACAGCATATATGTTGGCGTATGAATTGACAAGCCGATGCGTACATGTTCCACCGGTTTATAAATGGCTCCCAGTTTCAGGTTAAAACCCACACCACTGGTAGTAAATTCATCCTCATACGTAAATGATTTGAAGTGGTTGAAATTGTTGGAAGAAGTATCGGTTTCTGTAAACTTGCTGTTGCTTTTGTAGTACACAAAAGGAACGCCCACAGAAACGCCCCATAGCCATTTGTCTTGTATGTTATTGGCAAAGGCAAAAGACAGGTCATACACGCCACCCTTTGTTCTCCTGTACATGTCCTGCATAAGGGCATACCCGGAATCAAGTAAATATTCGGGAGCGGCTTTTACAAATATGTTCCCGTTAATGCTGACAGTATCTATCAGGTAGGTATACAGTGCTGTTGCAGAACCATATGGCAGCGGTGAATTGCTTGTTAGCACATCATTGATGCTGTACCCGCTTTTTGCAAATTCTTCCGCAAACTGCTCGCTAAAGGAACTGTAGTTGTTAAGCGCTTTATAACTAATCAGATTGCTGAAACTGGCAGCCTGGTTTATGGCAATACTGAATGCATGGCTGTTCCCTTTTTTCCGGCTTTGTTCTCCCCAGATGAAACCGGTTGGGCCTATACTGAATGCATTCTTATCATTATTGGAATTGGTTTCCCTGTAACTGGCCTTGTTCCTGTGTAAGAGAAAAGAAGGGGTGAAAACAAATTCAGCATTCTTATAAAATCCGAGACCGGCCGGGTTTACAAATGTTGCCGTAATATCTCCGCCAAGGGAGCCCATCGCTCCGCCAATGGCCATATTACGTGCGCTTCCGTTTTGAGAATACCAGCTATATCTTATGGCATCTTCAGGAACCTGGGCGTATGATTTACCAAGGACAAATGTGAAGATCAGAAGTAAACATTTTTTCATAATATGGAATTGTTGCCGTACAGGAAAATTCTTTAAGGTTTGATAACATAATATCTGCAGCACATATAAGCACAGGTTTGTTGAGAACCGGATAATACATTATTACCTGCTCCTGCCCGGCCTGGATACAGGTGTTCCGGAACTGTTTGAAGAAGATCCCGAACTGCTGCTTGATGACGGAGTATAACTCCTGTTACTGTTTTCAGAAGATGACCGGGTTGAGTTATCAGGCGCAGATACGGGTGTGTTTAAAATTCGCCTGATATAATTAGATACATTGTTACTGTTATTATAAGGCCGTGTATTACCCTGGTAGGTACTTGTGCCTATTTTCGTATTTACAATGGAATAGTTGCTGTTATTATAGCTTCCAAGGTTTGTCATGCGTGGCACAGTATTCTTCGGATTCCGTACGGGTACATTACTGATAAAAACGGGGTAGTAGCAATAATACGGGTTGTAATAATATCCATAACTATAGGCATAGCGATATGGGTCATACCTGAAATTGTAGTCGTCGTCAAAATCCCTCCAGCGCCAGTCATATATTGCCATTTGTATATCCCTTTCCCGGTAAGGGCGGTTGTAACGATCATTTCTTTCTGTTTCTTCACGGTAATCTTCCTCAATTACCCGGGCAGGAGAATAATATACGTCATCGGGCGTTTGGCCGGTTTTATAAGCAGTACTGCAACTGCTGAAAATGGCTGCTGATACTATAAAAATTATGTTTTTCATATTCATGGCAGAACGATTAAAAAGATTATAAAATGAAGTTACTACTTTTGTGCCGGGTAGATTGCTTATGCAAAATTGCAAAAAGCATTTACAATTAGACGGTTATGCACGTAAAAATGCTGTTAAAGATGTCATAAATAGAGGAAGGATTACGATGTTAATAATTGTGTATTTAACAGGTAAAAAACAATCCGGGTTCATAAATCGAGAATCCTGTATCATGTATCCCGTATCAGTATTATAAACTAAACTAACAGACAAGAATTATGAGTAAAGAACTAACATCCCGGGCAACAGATTATGCTCAATGGTACAACGACCTGGTAATAAAAGGGCAACTGGCAGATTATTCGGCTGTGCGGGGCTGTATGGTGATTAAACCTTATGGTTATGCATTGTGGGAAAACATGCGTGACCAGCTTGATAAGATGTTCAAGGAAACCGGCCATGTGAACGCTTATTTTCCATTATTTGTACCAAAAAGCCTGTTTGAAGCGGAAGAGAAAAATGCTGAAGGGTTTGCAAAAGAATGTGCCATTGTAACACATTATCGCTTAAAGACCGATCCTGAAAATAAAGGAAAGTTAATCGTTGATCCGGAAGCCAAACTGGAGGAAGAACTGATCATACGGCCAACCAGCGAAGCCATCATCTGGAATACATATAAAGGATGGATACAGTCATACCGCGACCTGCCACTGCTCATCAACCAATGGGCAAACGTGGTTCGCTGGGAAATGCGTACCAGGTTATTCCTGCGTACAGCAGAATTTTTATGGCAGGAAGGGCATACCGCTCATGCCACTAAGGAAGAAGCCATTGAAGAAACGGAGAAAATGCTGCATGTGTATGCCGATTTTGTAGAAAACTATATGGCTGTTCCGGTTATTAAAGGTGTAAAAACAGCGAACGAACGCTTTGCCGGTGCGGAAGATACCTATTGCATTGAAGCGTTGATGCAGGATGGTAAGGCATTACAGGCAGGAACTTCACATTTCCTGGGACAAAATTTTGCCAAAGCGTTCAATGTTCAGTTCCTGAATAAGGAAAATAAACTGGAATATGTTTGGGCAACAAGCTGGGGCGTTTCTACCCGTTTAATAGGGGCATTGATCATGGCTCACAGCGATGACCAGGGATTGATTTTACCTCCAAGAATTGCGCCTTTGCAAGTGGTGATCGTTCCCATATATAAAGGCGAAGACAGCAAAAAAATAATTGATGAAAAATCGCAACAGATCATCAGTGAACTTAA
>CALKVC010000003.1 GCA_937996595.1 uncultured Chitinophagaceae bacterium | reverse complement strand
CCGATCTATGGCTGGGTTGGTATTGCCAATACAACCATTCCTATTTACAACAGGAAAGGATACATGTTGTTTGTGCGGGGCGACAGGACGGCATCAACCGTATCAGGCCCAACCACTACAGCAAACCTGCGAACAAAAGGTACTATGTTTACCCCGGCAAACCCGCCTGCTGTTATAAATGTACCTGCCAGTTCATTTGAGTCGGTTGGTAATCCCTATGCTTCTGCCATTGATCTTACAGTGCTTAGCCAGCAAATAACCGGCGGCATCCAGGATGTATATTATGTTTGGGATCCCAAACTAACTACTGCGCCTTCTGCTTATGGCCTGGGTGCATTCCAGACTTTTACAAGGAACGGCACAGGCTACGATGTTACACCCGGAGGTGGCAGTTATCCATCCGGAACCAGCAAGACGATAGAATCTGGGCAGGCATTTTTTGTACGGGCGCATATGGCCGCCGGCTCATTAACTTTTACTGAAAATTGTAAGATTGGTGGCAGCAGCGATGTTAACAGGGTGCTTCCTTCCATGCAGGGTAGCCAGTTGAGGACAAATATGTATGTGCATACCAGTTCGGGCAGGGTATTGCTGGATGGCGCTATGGTACAATTTGATGTATCATATGCCGCTTCAATAGATATGCAGGATGCACTTAAAATGAACAATAGCAGTGAAAACCTGGGTATCCGGGTGGCAAACAGCATACTGGTTGCAGAACGCAGGCCGGCTATAAGACAAGCTGATACCATTCAGTATAACCTGGGGCAATTGCGTATAAGGCAATATGAATTTGAGTTTGCTCCCCGCCGGTTAATGCAGGAAGGTATGGAAGCCTGGCTGGAAGATAAATACCTTCATACAAGAACCGCTGTAAGTCTGCAGGATACAACAAGAATCTCCTTCCATGTTGTGAATGAGCCTGCTTCGTACGCGGCCGACAGGTTCAGGCTGGTATTTTTGAAGAAAAGAAAAGTTGCTGATGTGAAGCCCTTATTTACAGCAGCAGATTTATTAAGAGGCCAATTATCGCAAGAATCAAATGGTAAAGCCGGAAATATTGATGTAAACATAAAAGCCGATGAAAGCAAAACTGGTTTTAGTATACATCCAAATCCTGTAACCGGCAAAAGAGTACAATTGGTATGCAAGGATTTGCCGGAAGGTAGTTATAAGGTTGTTCTGACTGGAGAAAATGGGTTTGTATTGTCATTACCTGCCCTGAATATTGCAAATGGGGCTGCTGTAAAAGAGTTGCAGTTGCCTGGCAATTTGCTGCCCGGCGTTTACCAGGTTATTATAAGTAACGGCAATATAAGATTTTACAATAAATTGATTTTATTGTAATTATGAAATTTATATCAATAATATAATTAATTAAAGCAAATGAAAACATAGGTACAAGTATATTATATCTGTATTAAAATAGTGTTCAAAAAATTATAAAAAGAGGCTTTTTGGTATTATCTTACAGCGATAATCCTCCTCAGTCCTCTAGTAATATCAAATAGAAATTCCACCCTCCATTAATCCCTTTTCACTGAGAAACTACTGTTGTTTCGGCCCTAACCGTAAGTACTACAGTTTATATCGGATGTTGTTATGGTTTTCAAATTCAGCAGCAACAATCAGCACATGAATGCCTTTATAATATATTAAAGTTAAGGCAAATATGATTTTTGGTTATTAAAAGCTGACGTATGAGAAAATTATTACTTTTTACATTGTTAACGGTATCTGCTGCCGTTGTTTTTGCACAGGTTTCCAGTACCGTTAACTATACATTTACCAATACGACAAGCGGCTCTTTAACCGATATGTCAACCGGTACTACCAGCGTACTCGTGCCAACTTCTACCAGTGGGGAATTTTCGGCATCAGCCAGCATTGGTTTCGATTTCTGGTTGATGGGAACCCGGTATACCAACTATTCAGTAAATTCCAATGGCCTGATGCGGCTGGGTAAAAGCAAAGTGTCTACAACCAGCAGCAATGATATGCGTGCTGTTAATAACCTTCCTTTTATAACCGCTTTCTGGGACGACCTGAATTCTTATACCATTTCAGCCGGAACCAGGAGCCGTGTGCATAGCAAAATAACCGGTACGGCACCCAACCGGGTTCTTACCATTGAGTGGAAGAATTTCATCATCAGGAGCAATTCAAGCAATGGCGTACAATTATCAACCTGGCAGGTAAGGTTATATGAAACAACAGGTGTGTTTCAATTTGTGTATGGAAGGATGCAGATTGCAACCGGTTCTTCTACAGTAACCGCCTCTGCCGGTATGAGTGTTACTCCTGGAAATACACTGAATAAACTGATTTATCTGACTAGTTTTACTACACCTGCCGTTTCCAGAAATGCCGGCGTGGCGGCCAATACCTTGGTAAACTCCAATACTGTTGGCCCGATAGCCGGGTTAAATTCATCAACAAACGGTAACAGGACTCAATATACTTTTACCTCATGGCTGCCAAATGCAAATCCGGCAGCACTGAATTTTACTGCTATAAACCCGGGTGGCATGACGCTGAACTGGACCTGCGCAGCAACCAATGAACTTGGATTTGTTATCTACCGGTCAGACGACGGGGGAGTTACTTATCATTTTGTTACACAAACAGCCGCCAATGCAACATCTTCAGTTCAGGGCGGGTTATCACCGAACACTACCTATTTCTGGAAAGTGTATGCAGTAACCGAAGGTGCCCTCAGTGCAGCAACAACCGGTAATGGAACTACTACTGCCTGTATTGGTGCTCCGCTAACCAATACACTGAATTACTCAGGAAGCAGTACAGGATTAATATGGAGTACAGCCGCCTGGTCACTGGGCCACCCGCCAACAGCCTGTGAAAATGCCGTAATCAATTATACAAGGAGCAGTAGTGGAAGCATGTTCTTAACCATGGACATATCAGCTTCAGTAAACAGTTTATCCATCAATGGTATATTTTCCAGTAGTGGTAATAAATATCTAAAAGTAATAACAGGCGCTAATGCGTTAACTGTTTTAAATGACCTGTCAATCAACGGGGCGGGAGGAACGGGTACAGACAGTATAGGATTATATGCCGGTACAGGGTCTGTTGTTAACGTAAATGGAAATGTAGTAGTTGGCCAGGCTTCGGGTACCAACCTCAAGAAATGCGTAATTGGCGCAGCATCCGTAACCGATGAACCTGATTTTTATTTTAAAGGGAACCTTACATTTAACAGCACCGGAAGGTGTTTTTATCCGGGTAGTTCCGGTATTATACCGGGATCATATTATTTTGAAGGCAGCGGTTCCAAATCAATCACCAATAATAACAATTCAAGCAATATCTATTTTGGAAATGTTGATATTGGCGGCAGTTCCCCACTAACGTTAACCGTTACCGGCAGTAATTCAGATGCCATTTATACGCACTATGGTAACCTGACTGTAAATTCCGGGGCAACGCTGGTATTGCCTTACGATGCTTATTTTAACCAGAATGTAGCGGGCTTTGGCGATTTTATACTGAAATCAAATGCTACCATTAGGCTTGGTGATAATTTTGGCGGACAGGCAGGAAGCAATTTCCCGGGAGATTATGAAAGTACTGTTCTCGACCAGGCCAGTACCGTTGAGTATTATGGCACTTCAGACCAGCTTATTTATGACTTGCCTGTTTATGGCAACCTGACGTTAACCAATAACGCTGTTAAATACCTGAATAATTTTCTTGAAATAGAAGGTAACCTGCTGATTAACCCTACAGCAACATTTGGTTGTGACCAACCGGTTTACATGTATGGCCCTTCAGTAACAAATAATGGTATTATAGAAGGTATTTTCGGTTCCAGTGAATTCAGTTTTTACGGCGAAGCGGCACAGACTTATTCAGGAACAGGTGTTTGGCAGGGAGCTTCCGTTGGAACACCTTTTGCGGGGCTGGGCGTAAACTTTTCCAATATGGCAGGCATAACCCTTAATGGGCCGCTGGCAACAGAAAGTGCTTATCTCTTTAACGGCGAAATATCCAACAGCAATAACATGCAAATAGGATCTGCTTCCTGGTCATTTGTGCAGCGTGGCGGGTCTCCGTCACTGGATGCAGGTTCTTTTGATACATATCCAACAATTGCCAGTACGGGAAATTATACTTTGTATTATTTTGATGCCGCTTCTAATATTGTAACCGGCCCGGAGATTCCTGCCGGTATAAACACATACCGCGTTTATTGCGATAATGCAAACGGGGTTTCTCTTGCCAGTGACCTGGGCGTAAATAACGACCTGCAATTATTGAAAGATACGTTTGATTTTGGTCCGTATACCGTAAAGATTGCGAACACGATCAGCCTTACAGCCGGAATTGCTGATGGCGACGAAGGCACTTTGGAAATGACAGGAACTTCTGCACAAACAATACCGAATAATGCTTTTCAGCAAAACAGCCTGAAGAACCTGGTGATCAGCAATACGAATAACGTAACTGGGGTAACGCTGGCGGATACCCTGGATGTATACCGGTCTGTAACTTTTGGAACCGGGGGACGCAAACTGACAACGGGCGGTTTTTTAAGCCTTAAGTCAACCGCCGCTGAAACAGCCTGGCTGGGTCAGATGACGGCATCTAACAGTATTATTGGCAATGTTACCGTTGAAAGATATATTCCTGATCATCCCAAAGCCTGGCAATTCCTGGCAACCCCGGCCAGTGGCCAAACTGTGAATGCTGCCTGGCAGGAAGGGAATGCACCTTTATCTACTGCCTTCAATCCGGGTTTTGGCACCATCATCACCAGCAATTATGCCGGCGCCGGATTTGATATCGTCGGGGGAGCAGGCCCATCTATGATGTCATACGACAGCACAGCCAAAACATTCATCGGCATACCCAATACAACCATTCCTATTTATAACAGGAAGGGATACATGATATTTATCAGGGGTAACCGAACAGTAACAGGAATTGCATCGGCACCTACTTCGGCTAACCTTCGTACAAGGGGTACGTTATTTACCCCGGCTAACCCGCCATCGGTAATCAATATGGCCGCCAATACGTTTGAATCTGTTGGTAACCCCTACGCCTCAGCGATAGACCTTACAGCGCTGAATCTCTCTGGCGGGGTTCAGGATGTATTTTATGTATGGGATCCTAAGCTTACCACAGCACCGTCTGCCTATGGTTTTGGGGCCTACCAGACTTTTACCAGGAACGGGGCTACATATGATGTAACTCCTGGCGGCGGCAGTTATTCTTCAGGAACCTGTAAAACGATAGAATCCGGACAGGCATTTTTTATCAGGGCACCATTGGCAGCAGGTTCGCTCAGCTTTACGGAAGCCTGTAAAGTGAGTGGCAGCAATGATGTAAACCGGATGCCGGTGAATCAGGTTAGCCAGATTCGTACAAACCTGTATGTTCAGAATGGCAATGAACGGATTTTACTGGATGGCAACAGGGTACAGTTTGACCACACATTTTCTAACAGGATAGATGAATTTGATGCTGTTAAAATTGGTAATACCGGCGAAAACATCGGGATAACCAGGAATAGCACCCAGTTGGCAGTTGACCGCAGGCAGCCTGTAATGGTTGCCGATACGATTTTTTTCAATACAGGAAAACTGCGCCTAAAACAATACCAGTTAGAAATAATGCCACAAAAAATAGCCCGGGAAGGTTTAGAAGCTTACCTGGAAGACAATTTCCTGGAAACGGTAACCGAATTGAACCTCCATGATACCAACCGGATTTCATTTAATGTAGTAAACTCGCCCGGTTCATATGCTGCAGACAGGTTCCGCATCGTATTCAGGATCAACAAGAAAAGGAACCCGGTATTTCCCGACCGCGAAACAGTAGAAACTGCCAAGCAAGTTGATAGCAATGGTAAAGGTATATATGGTTTTGAATCAGGTGATCAGGAATTAAAAACGGAAATTGCTGTGTTTCCAAACCCGGTTGAACATAAAAGGGTGCAGGTTCAATTCACTGGCCGGGAAAAAGGCAGGTATATGATAAGAATCATAAGCATTACGGGAAAACTGGTTTACCAGGGGTGCCTGCAACCTGATTCCTTTTCTGCCACAGCGTATGTTCAATTGAGCAAACTAACGCCTGCAGGTATATACAAAGCTGTAATCAGTTCATCTTCAGGAGATATTAAAACGATAAGCCTGTTTATAAAATAATAACTCAACCGGCCGCTATTATTAAAAAAAGAGACAACAACCAGTCTCTTTTTTTATATCCTGAATCCGGAAACGCAACCTTGTTAATAAGAAAGGCTGCATCCATCATATATTTTAAGTATATTTGAGCATATCCAATCATTCATTGAAACACCGGCCTGCTTACGCCTCATTCATAACAAGGAATCATTGTTAACCATTTTGTAATTGACTTAAAGTGTTATCTTATAGTTGATGGCAAAGGGCATCTATTTTCATATATCATGGATAAAATTGTACTATTTTTTTACAAAGCAGGCAGCGTAAAATGTATTTTAAAAGCAACTAACAAGATTTTATCGGTAATTGGCCTGTGTTATTTATTGTTGGATGCCGGTATTTCATTCGGGCAGGTATCAACTTATTATAATTTCTCTCAATCTACCGGAACATATACGCCGGCAACCGGTGGTTTTATTGATACTACCGGCTTAACCACCAATACACCGGCAAAAATATTTTCGACCAATTGGGATGATAAGTCTGCCATTTTCAGGTTGCCTTTCAATTTTACATACAATGGCGTATTATACCTGGCAGGTACCGGCCGGATAGGCCTGGATACGGATGCCTGGTTTACATTCAGCAATGGGAACCCGGTGATGCGAGGTGCTTTGGGTGGTGGTTCCTGGGTATCTATTTCAGACCATTCCGGTGTTTATTTATTCGGGGATGCAAATAATAATGGCTTTGCCGGGTTTAACTGCGATTTGAATGACCAGTCATTTGCCACGTTTACGGGTACACGAACTAATGGTTCTCCCTCTATTACCGGTGTGTCTTCAACTGCAAACCTCCGGATAGGAACAAGGCTATCCGGAGCAGGAATAGTTGATGGTACAATTGTTACGGCAATTGCCGGTACAACGGTAACCATGAGTGAAAATGCCAATGCCAATTCATCTGCTGCCATAACGCCCAGGTCAAGTATAATCGGTTTTATCAATGGGATTGCCCCAAACAGGCAATTTGTAATACAATGGACACAGGCTAAAAGATATGCCGGTGCGGCCATTGATGAAATCAGTTTCCAGATGCTGATCAATGAAGCTGGTGGCGTTGCAAACCTGCAAACATTACAGGTGGTTTATGGCAGCATGTCAACAACCGATGCTTCCAACCTGGATACCCAGGTAGGGTTACGGGGTGCCGACTCGCTTGATTTCAATGCCCGGGCATCCAATTCCAATTGGGCTGCTACAACGGCTGCGGTTGCTAATACCGACAGGGTAAGGTTTAATGGTACTATTAAACCTGCCAGCGGCCTTACATTTACTTGGTCCCCTTGTACAGTTGCACCCGGGGCTGCAGGTGCCATTTCAGGAACAAACCCGGTTTGCGCCCAGTCTACCGCCACCTATTCACTGGCGGCGGTACCAGGTGCAACAATATACAGTTGGTTGTATACAGGAACCGGAGCAACATTCAGTGCCAGTACAACAACGCCTTCAAATGCAATCACTTTTGCTGCAGGTGCAACAGGAGGCACTTTAACCGTAACACCATCCAATTTATGCGGAACAGGTACGGCCAGTTCCCTCGTATTATCTGTTTTGCCGGCACCAACAGCCAGCATTTCATATCCGTCAACCACCTATTGCAATAATGTAGCTGGCACTATTGCCGTAACGCAAACGGGTACCAGCGGTGGAACTTACAGTGTAACACCTGCCGGTTTAACTATCAATGGGGCGGGAGGTATCACGCCTTCAACCAGTTCGCCGGGTGCGTATACTGTAACCTATTCCTTTACAAATGGTACCTGCAGCAATACGGCTACTGCTAATGTTACGATTGCAGCCTTACCTGTTGTAACAGCCACTGCCACACCTCCCATTATTTGTATCAATGGCAATGCACAGTTACAGGCTACAGTAGCAGGTGCAGGTTCTTTATATAATGTAACTAGCATACCATATTTAAATTCAACACCATCCGGAAGCCCTACAGGTTTATGGAGTACTTTAATTGATGACGGGATGTCTGCCGCCATTCCGCTGCCTTTCACATTCAATTTTTACGGACAGGCCATCACACAGTTTTATGTAAGTACAAACGGGTATATACAATTACAAACAAGTACGGCAAATGAATTAACCCCGCAAACATTGCCCAATGCAACCATTCCCAATAATATCATTGCCCTTGCCTGGGATGACCTGGTGCTTGATCCGGGTACAAACCCAGGTGCCTATATCCGCTATTTTGTAAACGGAGTTACACCAAACAGGGTAATGGTTATCGACTATTATAACCTGAGATTCATTGCCGGCACTGGAGTTGACAAGGTAACCGGGCAGATTAAGTTATATGAGGCCGATAATCATATAGAGATTGCGGCTGCCATCATTAATGACAATGGTTACGATGACCAGAAAACAATGGGAATTGAAAACGCCACCGGTACGAATGGTATAACGCCTCCCGGCAGGAATAATGTGATTTTTAATTTCTCAACACCCGAAGCCTGGTCTTTCACTCCTGATAACAGCACCTATACATACCTTTGGTCACCAGCCACATTTTTAAGTAATACAGCCATTAGTAACCCGGTGGCGAGCAATGTTTCTGTTACAACCAATTACAGTGTACAGGTAACTAATGCCGGTACAGGTTGTGCATCCATTACACCCGTTACGGTTACAGCATCAGCGCCATTAAATGGAACTTATACCGTTGGTGTAGGAGGCAATTTTACCACACTAACGGCAGCGGTTAATGCCTATAATTCAGTATGTATTGGAGGGCCTGTTGTTTTTTCCCTGATAGATAATGCATATCCGTCAGAAACTTTTCCAATAACGATTAACAGCAATGCATACGCCAGTGCCACAAATACATTGACCATAAAACCTGCTGCCGGCAAAACACCGGTGATTACGGGTAATAACGCCAACGGAATCATAAAACTGAACGGGGCGGATTATGTTACTATTGACGGTTCTAACACGGCGGGGGGTATTACGAGAAACCTTTCTGTCATTAATACAAGCACCAACAGTACAACCAGTACCATTGTATGGCTTGCCAGTGCAGGTGTATCAAACGGAGCAACCTATAATACTGTTAAGCATTGTATCATAACAGGCAATGCACCTACAACAACGTTTACGGCGCTCCTTTCAAGCGGGCCGGTAGCCGGAGACATGGCAGAAGCGACAAACAGCAATAACACGTATGAGAACAACCTTATTACCCGATGCCAAACGGCCATTGCATTGGTTGGCCCTACCGGTAATGAACAGGGGAATATCATAAACGGAAATACTACCGGGTCTTCTGTTGCGGGAGATAAGCTTGGCTGGTCAGGCATCGAATTATACCAGCAGGCCAATGCACAGGTAACCAATAACACGGTTTTGGGGGTAACTTCCAATAGCAGCACTACTGCGGTGGGCATTGCAGTGTATGGCGGCGCATCAGGGATAACTATCAGTAATAATAAAGTGTATGATGTAAAGAATACCAATACATTCGGTTGGGGATCAAACGGTATTTACCTGGGATCAGGTACAACAGCATCCAATGTATCCGTAATCAATAATTTTGTATTTGATGTAGCCAGTTACGGTTATACAGCCAGGGATGAGGATGCCAACGGGTATGGTATTATGGTTGATTATGGCGGCGGTTATAACATCTATTATAATACAGTTTTACTGAATACCAACCAGAGCGTTAACGGGTTTCCTGCCTGTATCAATATCTCAAGTTTTGTAACAACGGCTGCTTCAGTTAATATTAAGAACAACCTGTTTGTAAACACCCAAACCAATTCCGGTCAGCGCTATGCCATAGAATGTACTGCATCCAGTACGGTTTTTGGAACAATTAACTATAATTCCTATAATACAGCAGGAGCAAACCTGGGATACATAGGTTCAAACAGGGGAGCGCTGGCGGATATTCAAACAGGTTTCGGGCAAAACGCCAATTCTTTTGTTCCGGCCACGGTACCTGTATTCACGGGGGCAACCGATTTGCATATCAGTGCTGCCAATGCCGGTAATATTGCTAATCTGAAAAACAGGGGAAATCCCATTGCGGGCATAACAACCGACTATGATACAGAAACCAGGAACGGGTTAACACCAGATGTAGGTGCTGATGAGTGGGTAGATCCAAATTACGGATCATGGGTTGGCAAGGTGTCCATTGACTGGCTGGTTCCTGCAAACTGGGAGGCAAATTATGTACCCGACCAGACAACCGATGTGTTTATCACCGGTGGATATACCTTTATGCCAACCATTGTTACAACGCAGGCAATCAGGGCGCTGGCATTATCGGCACCCGGAACACCGCCATTACTTACCATTAACGCCGGAACCTTACAGGTATATGGTAATATTACCCGTACCGGTGGAACCATTAATGGAGCCAATGGCACGCTGGAAATGAAGGGAAGCACCGCACAATCCATTCCCGCCAGCCTGTTTCAAAACAACAACCTGAAAAACCTTATCATAAGCAATACGGATGCAGCGGTAAATGGTGGAGTAACGGTGGGGGGTAGACTGGATATATACCGTTCACTGACATTTGGTCCCGGTGGCCGCAGAATCGCTACCGGCGGGTATATCACGTTAAAATCAACAGCCACTGAAACAGCCTGGCTGGGCCAGATGGCCGGAACAAATATTATTTCCGGGGATGTTTCTGTGGAAAGATATATCCCGATACATTCAAAGGCATGGCAGCTATTGTCAACACCGATTACAGCATCCAGTACACAAACCGTTAAGCAGGCATGGCAGGATACGGCAACCCTGGCAAACCAGAACCGTTATCCCGGTTTTGGTACGCAGCTTACCAGCAATAAAACCAGTGCAGCCACGCAACCAACACCCGGTTTTGATACATTTACGGCAGCCGGCCCGTCAATTAAAGTATATGACAGGTCTTCCGGTGGCTATACCGGGCTTAACCGAACCGATACAGCCATTTCTAACCCTAAAGGATATATGGTATTTGTACGCGGAGACAGGGGGGCAACTACACTCGCATCACCGGTAACGGCAACGGTTATGCGCACAAAAGGCACATTGCATACGCCGGCAAATCCACCGGTTACCATCAGCCTGCCTTCAACTGGTTTTGAATCTATTGGAAACCCATATGCATCGGCCATCAATTTCAGGCAATTATCCTTTTCTGGCGGTGTACAGCAGGATTTCTTTTACCTGTGGGATCCAAAGTTAACTACGGGCCCTAACAGTGCCTGGGGGCTAGGCGGTTTCCAGACGTTTTCCTGGAACGGCAGTTCTTTTGATGTAGTACCCGGCGGTGGTAGTTTTTCGGGTTCGAACAGGAATATTGAATCGGGCCAGGCTTTCTTTGTAAATGCGCCATTGAGCCCGGGTACCGTTTCATTTACCGAAGCCTGCAAGGTGAGCGGAAGTTATGATGTGAACAGGGTGCCGGTACAACCTGTAAAGCAACTGCGTACAAACCTTAACGTTATAACCCAGTCGGGCAATATATTGCTGGATGGCAACCTGGTTAGATTCAATCGCCAGTGGCCGGATGCTGTGGATATATATGACGCCGTTAAGCTGAATAATTCTGGTGAAAACCTCGGGTTGTACAGGGATGGGAAAATACTCTCTGTAGAAAGCCGCATGCCAATATCAAGGGGTGATACGATATTTTATCATACGGGGTTATTAAAGATGCAGCAGTATGAACTGGAAATAATTCCGGAGCAGATACAGAACCCGAACCTGGAGGCATTCCTGGAAGATAAGTTCCTGCAAACATCAACACCTGTAAGCCTGGTAAATACCACAAAATATACTTTCAGTGTTATCAATGATCCGGGCTCTTATGAACCAGGCCGCTTTTATATTATTTTCAGGAAACTGAAAACGGGCAAAGAAAATTTTCCGGCATTAAGCAGGCAGGCGAATATAACCGATCCGCCTGGCGCTTCAGTAAATACATCCCCGCAGATTGCAGTATATCCTAACCCGGTAGTTGATGGATATGTAAGGGTACGTTTCTTCATGCAGCAGCCAGGTACTTATATCATTCAACTCAATAACAAAATGGGGCAGGAAGTATTGAAGAGAACAATCCGGGTAAGCAGCAAAAGCCAGGAAATAGCTGTTCCTATTGATGCTAGTATGCCTAAAGGATTATATGCTTTGACCATAACCGGAAATAATGGAGTTGTTACAACCAGGCAGGTAATGATACAATAGTTCATAATGATAAGATGACATATTTTCCTTTGCAAATGAATGCCGGTAAATTCCGGGAAATGCTGCGGGAGTATAATCAGCCTGTCATTGTATTACGCATTATCAGTATCGCATGGATCTGCTCCAAACTCATTTGTTTCAGGCTTTGGGGAGCCTACAGGCTTTTCCCACTCGTACCGGTACATGATTCGCTTTCAAATATTCCACCACTCGTACATGGTATTCTTTTCGGTTTGTCATTGCTGCTGATGTTCCTTTTTTTGTTCTTTCCCGGAAGAAAGATGGCTGCCTTGATAATTTGCCTGGAACTGTTTTCCTGTTTGCTTGATCAGAACCGCTGGCAGCCCTGGGAGTATTTCTTCCTGTTCATGTTGCTGGCGTATGTATTTACAAAAAGGGAGAAAGAACTGCCTGGTACCTGGCTGCTTATCATGGCCGGCCTTTATTTTTTTGGTGGTATTGGAAAAATGAACACCGCGTTTATACATGATACCTGGAAATACCTGATGCTGCACAGGTGGCTTGATATTAGTACTAACAATATCTGGGTTACCCGGTCGGGGTACCTGCTTCCTTTACTGGAAATGCTGGCCGGTTTGGGTTTATTGGTAAAGCAATCCAGGAAAATATGTATACTGATATTGATAGGCATGCACCTGGTTATTTTACTCATGCTGGGCCCTGCCGGATTAAATATCAATCATGTTGTGTGGCCCTGGAATACTGCATTGGCCATATTGCTTTCACTGATTTTTTTTAGTACCAAGCAAATATCATTTACCATTCCGGCAGGCAAACCGTTTGTTTGGGTCGTGTTACTTTGCTGGTGGATATTGCCCTGGTTCAGGTTTACCGGCCATTGGGACAGGTATCTTTCATCTGTTTTATATAGCGGCGGGGTAGAACAGCTTTTTATTTGCACGGAAAATTCTTCAGCCAAAAAGGAAATGGGCAGATACATGGATCCCTCTTTCAGTGTTATACCTTGTTCACCTGTTCTGTCGGTTTATAACTGGGGCATTAAAGAAATGTGCACCGCACCATATCCCGAACCAAGGATTCGGAATGCGATCATTAAAGCCTGGCAAAAAAAATATCCCGGCAGCAAACACAGGTTTTATATTTACAAACCTGGTTTTGCATATACTGTTAAAGAGTTAAAATTGCCTGAATAAATGCCAGGGGATTTACAATGTTAACCGGGATGAGGGAAAGTATCTTACCGTTGAACCTGTCATATTTTGAAACTGTAATTGTACGATAGGAAATATACTAGGCACCCTAAATAGATGCCTTTTTGTTATAACTCCCGGAAAAATTTGTTTAATTTTATTTCCGTTACATGTGGATCAGGCTTATATTATTACGCTTTTATTAACAAAGTGTTTTAATTTGAAGCCGGCATTGGTTACTTGGTAAATAGATATTGGATGTATGTATTGAGGCGATTTTATACTGGTAATCCTTATTTATGAAAATATTTTACACTGTCATTTTTACTTTCTTTAGTCTTTCTGCCTGGTCGCAGGTATATTTTCATGATTTTGGAACCACCGTTATTTCAGCACATCCATATACTGCAACCCCCGTAATCGCCAATCCGCAACTTACGGGTTCATCGTGGACTAACAGCACAACCGGTTGGACAAGTTATGCTGGTTATACGGGAGAGGCTATCGCCCTTTCCAATTCAGGGGGAACTCCCTTTATCACGCTCAGTTTTAATGTAAATCCAGGGTATAAACTGAATATCAGCAGTTTCAACTTCTGGCGGGAGCGAAGCAATACAGGTGCGCAAAACTGGGCCATGTACATAAACGGCATCACTTGTGGTTCGGGAACCGTTCCATTAACCGGTGACTTTATTGGTAACACAACTGTGGCCAACCCGGTAAATAACCTAAGCGGCACCGTTAGTATTGTTTTCACATTAACCGGAGCGTCAGGAACCGGCACGTTCAGGCTGGATGATTTTACGTTGTATGGATCGGTTATTCCCAACGAATTTGTGTTGCTTGATAATTTTAACCGGAATGATACCATCCGCCCTGCCATACCTTCCAGCGGCGGCCCGGCCTGGTGGGTGGAACAGGAATCAGGTGTATGTTTTACAGGAAGTGTGCTGCAAAAGATAAGGATCAAGAACAACATGCTGGAACTGGCGGCATGTAATTATAACAACAGCGTTTGCCTTGCCAGCCAGACACAGGCAACCGGCATGAATATGACGGGCAAGTATCCCACTGTTTTCTCCAATGCAGCAGGTACTATGGAATGGTATTTTAACATGCAGCAAACCCGAACTGACCCTACCGGTTTCGGATCGGGTGAATATGGCGCTGCATTTGTTATCGGATCCACATCCAACGACCCGCTCGCTTCCAATAAATCGGGCTATGCGGTGATTTTTGGCGAAGCCGGAACAGCCGATCCCATCAGGCTGGTTTCATTCAACGGCTTTGCATTCAACAGCACTACCTTTACGAATATACTTTCTGTTCCGTCGCCTGCGGTAAAAACCAACCACATGAGCATCAAGGTGACATTCAACCCGTGTAACAGCGAATGGACACTAACGGTAAGGGATGATGGCGCTTCTTTTGCGGATCCTTCTACCGTTACGGGTGTTGGGGCAACGGCAGTAAATACAACCTTCACTTCAACCGACCTGCTCTGGCTGGGGCAGGTATGGAACCACGGCAGTTCCTGTTCACTGGCTAAGTTTGACAATATTTATATACCGAAAACAGGAACAGCTACAGGCACTTATACCTGGAATGGCACCATCAATAACGATTTCCAGCTTGCCAATAACTGGACGCCCAAGCGGCAGTGCATCCGGATTACGGATAAGCTGGTATTTAACAGTTCATCGCCGGCAACTGTTGTATTGTCGAATGTTCCAACACAGACGATTGCACAGCTAACGGTAACTAATAATCGCTCTGTTACTCTGCAGGATGTAGCGGGTAACGCTGCTGTAAGTACCCTCACCATTGGCGGTGCCGCAGGAACCGATTTGCAGGTAGATGCCGGATCAACCCTAAGCTTTGATGTGGAAACAGCAGCAGCCGGTGAAGGGATGGTCATAAACCTGTCAGCCGGGGCAACCGGGTTAATTACCGGAACCATTAACTTCCAGTCAACACCCGGAAGTACACCCTTACATAGATTAGAGGCTGCAGATGCCCTGGCTATATCGGTTAACAGCGGAGGTAATATTCGGGCACTTGCCCTTTCCGGTAACCCGTTTGGCAGCAGTGGTACTCAACATACAGTTGTATTTAATACAGGTGCTGTTTACGAGTGTTACAGCGGCGGCAACCCATTCGGCCTTGCTCAGCCGGCTTCAAAAGTACAGTTTAACAGCGGCAGCATTTACAGGCATTATACAACCAACCAGCCATCGGTATTGGGGCGTGTTTATGCCAATTTTGAAAACTACAGCAGCCATGATATTAATTCCGGTGGTGCAGGCGTATTTACGGTCAATCATTTAAAAATAATAAGTGGTACGTTACAGGTTACCGGTTCACTTAACAGTTTACCCGTGAACACGGAAATAAAAGGAGACCTCACTGTTCTTCCCGGAGCAGCATTATTATACAAGACAGATGTAGCCAGTTCAATGAATTTCAGCGGGAGCACGGTAGCGCAGAAAATTAACAGCACAGGCACACTTGAACTGGGAAGGAATGTAACGGTAAGGCTTAACAGCAGTTATTCAACGGCACCGCAGTTAACAGTGGAAACAGCTATTTCCATTGCGGGTGTGCTTGATATCGTACAGGGAACCCTCAGGCTTTCTGCGGATATCACGCTTCTGTCAGATAGCTTTTCTACCGCCTCTGTTGCTCCAATTACCGGCATCCTGGATTATGGTGCAGGAAGGTTTGTGGTAGAAAGATACATCCCTCCGCATCCTAAAGCCTGGCAATTGCTGGCAGTGCCGGCAACAGGGCAAACCGTTAACCAGGCCTGGCAGGAAGGCAATGCGCCCATGGTTGCGGGAACACCTGGTTATGGAACCATCATCACCAGTAATGTGGCGGGAAACGGATTTGATGCAATTGGAGGAAGTGGCCCATCCATGAAAACATATGACACATCAGGCGCGGGATCATGGAAAGGCATTACACGTACCGATACGGCACTATATAACAAGAAGGGATACATGCTGTTTGTTCGTGGAGACCGTACCGTTACTGCCATATCAGCACCCGCTACTGCAACCAGGTTGCGGAGCAAGGGGATGATTTTCCACCCTGTTTCAAACATCCCGCCGGTAACTTCAGTTGGTGCCGGCAAATTTGAATCAATAGGCAATCCCTATGCTTCTGCAATTGATTTTTCAAATGACTTCGGCGTTTTAAAGTCTGCAAACATACAGCGTGTATTTTATGTGTGGGATCCTAAACTGGGGGCGGGCTATGGTGGGTACCAGACTTTTGTAAAAGGGGCAGGAGCCGATTATACCGTATTGCCCGGTGGAGGCAGTTATCCTCCGGCTGGTTCTGTATATAACCATATCCAGAGCGGGCAGGCATTTTTTGTTCGCTCCTTCGGTGGTGCGGGAACCGTTCAGTTTACCGAACAGGCAAAAGTTACGGGTAGTGACCTGGTAACCAGGCAAACTAACGGTAACGGATATATGGAAAAAAGATTGTTTACAACCCTGTATGCCATTAATGGCAGCAACAGGATATTACTGGATGCAGTAATGAATGAGTTTGATGAGGCATATGCCAATGAAACAGACGAACTTGATATGCTTAAGGTAAGCAATACCGGGGAAACGGTCGGATTGCCTGTAAGAAGCCAGGTGTTTTCTGTGGAAAGAAGGAAAAACCTGCAATGGGATGATTCTATTCCTTTCCGGCTGGAAAACATGAAACGGCAGGAATATGAATTTGAATTCAATGCTTTGAATATTTTCAGGCCCGGATTGAAGGCATTCCTGGTAGACAGGTTCCTGCAGCAAAAAATACCGGTAAGCCTTTCAGGAATTACAAAAATCAGGTTTACTATAAATGATATTCCCGGTTCTGAAGCTTCAGACAGGTTCCTGTTGGTTTTCCAGAAAGCCGGAACCCGGAACCTGCAACTTGATTTGACAGGTGAAATTGATGTTTACCCTAACCCGGTATCGGGCAATAGCATCAAGCTCCGTTTCAATGGATTTCCGGAAGGTATTTACAAAATCCGTTTCTCAGATGGTTTTGCTCAAGATTTGCATCAGCAGACAGTCCGGGTAAGCGGAAACTATTTTTCGGCGAATTTGCCATTGCGGAATCTGGTTCCTGGTGTTTACAACCTGGTTGTTACTGACGCTAAGGGGAATGAAATAGCCCGGAAACAGGTTGTAAAATAGTTTGCAGGGAAACAATTAATTTCCCGGCAAGCCAAGATGCATTTACTTGATTATGAATCTGAATTATGCTTTTTATAAGGCCAGTAAAAAGCCTGTTGAAGCAAACCCGCACTTTTTTTATGATTTCCTAATTTTTTAGTGGATTTGTTAGTAAATTAAAAGCTATTTAACGTGTCATTTGAACACAAATCAGGAAATTTAATATTAAATTTGCAGATTATATCCTACGAAAATCGGGCGCTTTCCCGGCCTTGCTGTAACAGTTTTTGAATTCATGGCATCTGATTATAAATAATTTAATACCCAATGGTAGCACCTAACTGTTTTGTACGTGTAAGTAACCAGCTAAAAATACTGGTTGCTTTTTTTGCCCTTTTTACAAGTATTACTGTAAACGGACAGGTTTCTTTTACAAATGGCTCACCTTCTGTTCTAATTGATTTTTCAAATACGATGCCTGTAACAGTGGGCAGCAACCCGGCTTCTGCTTTTGCCGGTGCCGGTTTTCAGCCAAATACCGCGTTTGCCGGAAGGTTAAACTCAAATGCATGGTCAGGTTCTGGTTGGAGCGATCCGGCCCTTGCTTTTGGAGGCACGGCAACCGGAAATGATTATGGCAGGGGTTCAACGGCTATTCCTGTAACACAGGGTGGTATTTATGCCTATGTTGGTGCACCTAATTCTGTAGCTAACCCGGCCATGATGTTTCAACCCGGCGGATCAGATTTTACGCCCGGAAATATTACCTTACGAATAAAGAATGATGGCAGTTCCATCATCAACCAACTGGCCATTTCTTATAGTATTTATCAGCGTAACGACATGGGCAGGTCAAATTCATTTAACCTTTCCTATTCGTATGATGATGTGAATTATACTCCCTTTACAGCATATGATTATGCTACACCCGGTACGGCTGACCTGGCAGGCTGGGTGCTAGGCGCCACTAAGACCGGTACTCCCATTACCGGCCTGAATATTCCGCCAACCACCATGTTTTACCTGAGGTGGACCAGTGATGATGTATCAGGTTCAGGAAGCCGGGATGAAATAGGGCTGGATGACATCAATATCGTTGCCAATTACCCGGGAGCATGTACGCCACCAACCACCAATGCCACATTGAATCCTTTTACCAATGTGTTTACGAACCAGATGGATGTGAATTTTACACGTGGTAATGGTACGGGCGGTGTTCTTATTGTGGCCAGCCCAATAGCATTAAGCCAAAACCCGATCAGTGGTATAACTTATACCGCCAACTCAAATTATGGCGCCGGCTCAGCCATTGGAAACGGCTTTGTGGTTTACAGCGGCAACACGGTTCCTGTACTTACTGCCGGTAGTTTTACATTGACCAACCTGGCACCCGGTACCAATTATGTTCTCACTTTGTTTGAATATGATATAACTGTTCCCTGCTATACTGCAACTGGCGTTTCCGGGAATCAAACCACCAACGGCAGTTCCACTACATTGGCTACGGATCTATTCCGGTCCAAAGCGAATGGCAACTGGACGAATGCGAATACCTGGGAATCATTTACAGGCGGTATATGGATAAATGCGGATATTTCTCCAACGGCCGCTTCAGCAGGTATATCAATTCAAGCGCCACATACTGTAATTGTAAATTCTTCTGTAAGCATGGACCAGGTAACAGTAGCGGGCACCATGACTATTCAGAATGGCGGCGTTATAAACCTGGCTGACGGAACAGGTTTCGATATAGACATCCAGGGAACCGGTGTAATGAACATACATACCACAACGGGATACACAAGTACTTTTCTTATAACGGCAGGTGCCACCATGAATGTGGCTACCGCTGGTAAGATAACCATCGGAAACGGAGCATCTTCCTCTGGATACAGTCCGCTCGGAACCACCGCCGGACTCGTAACCTGGAACCATGGTTCCATAATGGAATGGAATACAACCGATCCTTTCCTTACTTCTGCTGTTACTTATTTTCCAAATGCAGCTGCAGGCATTATTCCCATTTTCAGGGTGTCTCACTCGCCATCCCTGCAACCCGGCGCTTCAAGCCCAACAGTTTGGAACGGCCTGATGGAAGTGAATGCAAACCTAACACTGAAACTGGCCGGCACCAAAACATTCCGCAATGGTATAACAGGAACGGCTACCCTAACACAGGATGAGTTGTGCGGACAGTTCATCATCAATGGGGCCACGGCAGTATTGGGTGGAACCGGTGCCATTAACCTGTATAATGCCGGGCTAGACATCAATGCATCTGTAACAACGCTTATTTCCGATAAAGTGATTAATTCCACGTTGGGGGTTGGTACATTGTCGGTTAATACCGCCGGTTCATTGTATTGCGACAGCTATATCGTATCAGGAACAGCATTGTTCACGCTTGCTACAGGCTGCACGATGAGGCTTGGTTCACCGGGCGGCATTTCCGCTTCGGGTCTAACGGGAAACATGCAGGTGTCGGGCCTGCGAACATTCAATGCCAATACCAATTTCATTTATAACGGTACGGCCAACCAGATCACCGGAGCCGGGTTACCGGTTACCCTGAGTTCACTCACCATCATCAACAGCGGTGCGGTTGGTAACAATACCGTTTCACTAACAACAACCAATACATCAACCATAACACTTACACTTACATCAGGCTTGTTTGCACCCGGTACCGGCCAGGTTTTGAATATATTCAATAACGGATTTGTAAATGTAACAGCCGGAAATTTTGCCACCGGTACTACCGGCGGAACCATCAATTTCTTTGGCGCCGGAACATTTACAGGCGTGAGCCAGCCCTTTAACGTGTACGCATCCGGGGGTGTTAATTTTGGTACAGGGCCGGTTACCATACAGAATGGCGGGCGGTTCCGCATAAACGCAGGAGGATTTGCCAGCACAAACGGGCCTTTTTATGCTGATGGCAGTACGCTGGAATATAATTCGGGCGGGCCATATAATGTGGGCAATGAATGGCTTACCCTGGCAACCACCAGTGCGGTAAGGGGCGGGCCACATCATGTGAATATCACAGCATCAGGAACCATATTGAGTTTTGTGGCTTTTGCACAGGCACGTACCATGCGTGGCGACCTGAATATAAGCGCCGGAGCAGGAATGACCATGTCAACTGCAGCCGGAGGTGACCTGTTTATCGGTGGCAACTGGACAAGGGCTGCAACCGGTACATTTACAAACAATGCCAGGATGGTAACATTTAACGGCACCACAACAAACCAGACTATAACGGTAACGGGTGGTGGAACTGAAACATTCGGGTATATGACCATCCTTAAGCCCGATGCATTCCCTAACCTTATCATGGCTGCCGCACCCAATGCAACCAATATCAACCTGGTAGGTAACCCGGCCGCCGCAGCCGATAGTTATACGCTGCTCATCACCAATGGCAACCTGGATCTTAGCCAGAACACATTTAATTTCACCATCGCGGCAGCCTCCGGATTTCAGAACAATATAAGGATCGACGGAAATACGGCCACTGGAGGAACTTTGGTTAGGACAATTAACAGCACCGGTGGCCAGGGCGTATTCTCCCTGTATAATAATTTTGATGCTACCAAAACGACGAAGATTGACCGGACGAGTGCTATTGCCGCCCGGCGTGCAACACTTACTTTCAGTACAAACGTAAAAGTAACGGTTGGCGCCAATATTGTTTTACCGCTTGCATACGGAGGTATTGATTTCGGGATCAATCCCGGAGCAACCACCATTTCTACCATCAACGGAACCTTACAAATTGATGCCCGCGGTTTTGTTAATCCCAATGCACCTATTTACGGAACCAACTCTTTCCTGATTTATAATTCAGGCGGTACGTTCGACCGTAACGTGGAATGGGGTACCAATGTGCAACCCGGATTCCCGTATCATGTAACCGTACAGAATAATACAAACCTGCGGTTGAACACGCCCAATACCAATGGCGATGCCGACCGTGAAACCGGAGGAAACATGACTATTGCATCGGGTTCTTCGGTATTGTTGAGTACAACAGCCGCCAATAAACTAACGGTAAGGGGTAACCTTGACCTTAGCGGCACCTTGACTTTGCCAACAGTTGCGGGAGGCGACCTGTATCTAGGCGGTAACTGGAACAGGCCGTCAACCGGGACATTCGTACCCAACGACCGGGCGGTGTTTTTCTATGGGTCAACCAATTCAACCATCACAGCCAATAACGGTCAACTGTATCCGTACATGTACCTTACAAAATCAACACCGGCACAAACATTGACATTGCTGGATGACATCAGCATCAGCCGTGAGATAGGTATTGTTTCCGGTGTGTTCACACTCGGGAATAAGAATACGCACATCAAATCAGATATAAATTATACCGCCAATATCGGCAAATTCGGTAATGACGGAACCATCAACTATTCCGGCACAGGCCGGTTTGTAGTGGAGCGTTTTATTCCAACCAATACCGGCGCAGCGCCTAATCATGGCAAAACATGGCAGTTCCTGGCTATTCCAACAAACAATGCAGGAGTTGCCGGCGGACAAACCGTAAATGCCGGTTGGCAGGAAGGGAATGCACCGCTGGTTGCCGGAACCGCCGGGCTGGGCACCATCATTTCCAGTAATGTGGCCGGAACCGGTTTTGATATCGTGGGTGGTGTAGGTCCGTCAATGAAGACCTATGATCCGGCCAGTACATCATGGATTGGTATTACAAGGACTGACACTACATTATATAACAAGAAGGGATACATGATATTTGTAAGGGGCGACAGAACAGTAACCGCCTTTAATGGTACAGCTACACCAACAAACCTGCGCAGCACCGGAAAGATCATGGAACCCGGAAACCCGCCGCCAACCACAACAGTTGGCGCCAACCAGTTTGAATCGGTTGGTAACCCCTATGCGTCAGCGATAGATTTCAGCAATGCAGGCGTTGTAAAAGGCGGAACACTGCAGAATATTTTTTATGTATGGGATCCAAGGCTGGGAGGCGCTTTCAGCTATGGAGGGTACCAGACCTGTATCAAGAATGTGCTTGATGCAAATTACACCATCACACCGGGTGGGGGAAGCTACGGAGTATCAGGCAGTATACAGAACCTGGTACAAAGCGGACAGGCATTTTTTGTAAGGGCCGGGGCCGGTGGCGGAAGCATTGGTTTCAATGAAAATGCAAAAGTGAGCGGCAGCAGCCTGGTAACGAGGCAGGTTACCGTTCAAAATGGCCCGGCCAGGAAATTAACAACCCAGTTGTATGCTGTTACTGGCAATACAAGAATGCTGGTTGACGGCGTTGTTAATGAATTCGGGTTAGGGCTTTCCTCCCAGGTAGATATGTATGATGCCATCAAAATTCAGAATACAGGGGAGAACCTGGGTATAGTAGCAGGAAATGAAGTGCTTTCTGTGGAAAGGCGGGGATTTTTCCGCACTATTGATAGTATCCGGTTTACCTTAAACCAGTTACGTGCCCAACAGCAATACCAGCTTGAGTTTACACCATTGAATATTGCCGGATTGGCTCAAAAAGCCTTGCTGGTTGATAACTGGCTGGGAACGTTTACACCGGTAAGCTTATCATCTGTTACGAAAGTGGATTTCAGCATAACTGCCGACAGGGGATCTTATGCAGCCGACAGGTTCATGATTGTTTTTGGCAGGAACCAGAAACCTTTCCTGTATAGTAACCTGAAAGCTGACAGGGAAGAAAATACAGTTAAGCTGCAATGGAATACTAATGATGAAACAGACCACGTTGCATATGAGATTGAGCGTTCAGCTGATGGGGTTCAATTTATCAAACTGGGTAAAGTGGAAGCAACCGGAAATAACAATTATACCTGGGAAGATATGAACCCATTGTCTGGGCAACAATATTACCGGATAAATATAATAGGGCAGGGCAGGGAAAACTATAGTAACAGGGTATCTGTATTACCCGGGTTGGCCGGAAGGTATGTGAATGTGTTTCCAAACCCGGTTAAAAATCATCTGCTCAGGATTTATTTCAATACAAATGTAAAACCCGGTATCAGTAAACTTTCATTATATAATAGTGCTGCAATGTTGGTTTGGACCGGCACCACGATTATTAAACCTGCTCCCGGAAACAGCCTGGTACAATTACCGGTTACATTGGCAAAAGGTAGCTATCAGCTTGAAAT
>CALKVC010000002.1 GCA_937996595.1 uncultured Chitinophagaceae bacterium | reverse complement strand
ACCATCCGTGTGATTTTCCTTTTCCGGCATGGCTAAGGTCGAAGTTAACACCGGGGCAGCTTATCTGGAATGCGATATCCATCTTGCCATCTTCTTTACCCACACTGATAAAACTGAGGTAACCTTTAAAGTTTTGTTTGTATGTATTGATGGGAATGTCGCCATTGGCATCATCCGGTGGTACGCTGAAACGGGTACCTGCCACTACATACTCCGTATTTTCTGTGATGAAAGGAGAACTATGGTTACCGGCGCTGTTTGGCAACTCAATGATCTCATTGGTACGGAAAGTGGAAAGGTCGATCCTTGCTACACGGGGCGTATTGTTCGCATTGGCAAATACCCAACGGCCATCAATCTCACCATTGGTTTGTGATAATTCTGTGTGATGCAGGTCATCCCAGGGAACAAAGCCATGAGAAGTGTTGAGCATGGGTTTTGTTTCTTCACTGTATCCCCAGCCTTTTTCCGGGTCAACAGAAAATACGGGTATCACCCTAAGCAGCCTTCCGCTTGGCAATCCATACACACTCATCTGTCCGCTAAATCCACCGGAAACAAAGTTGTAAAAGGCATCATACTTTCCGGGCGCTACATAAGCTTTTGCAGCAGCATCTGAATTAACAGCCGTTCCGGCGTTTTTAGGTTTACATGAATACAACGAAATGAATGCGCTGACAATAACCAGTGCAATCGTTTTGGTCTTAAAATTTTTCATATCAATATTTGTTAAAGCGTTATAGAGATTTATCAACAAGAGGTGTTATTATTTAACACCGTCATTTTTACGCATGAATTCATACACAGACCTTGCCTCATCGTCGGTAAGGTTTTGGTTTGGCATCCTTACGAGGCAAATTTCCAACTGGGCCTGTGCTTTTGGATCTTTATCCAGCATGGCTGCTGTATTAGTAGAAAAGTTGAGTATCCACTCCGGAGTATGACGGCTTGTTACTCCTTTCCAACCCGGGCCAACCAGTTTTTCATCGGTCGTTTTATGGCAACTGCTGCATTTCACCCCATACACTTTTTCACCTGCTTCAGCCATGGGAACATCCAGTTTTTCACCCACTTCCACTTTGGTGAATTTACCTTCGCCCCTTTCAGGATCGTAAGAAGGATTGCCATTGTCGGCTGTTTTAACAGAATTGTCCGGGCCGGTTGGCTCAACATCACTGCCGGCGCCACCTCCACAAGCTGCTATAAACCCACCCAGGAATAAAATGATTGCTAATTTTTTCATATTAATTTTTTTTAATTGGAAGAAATAATATGCAATTTTACACTGGGGTATCTTGGCAAAATATGCGTACAATCATAACTTTTGCAACGCATGAGCTGTTATACGGCAATTACCACTATTACAGGCGGATTAATAATATATATCATATAGTATTCTGGTAAAACATGATGAAAATCATATACTATAAATAATGAGTCAGCAGGCAAACAAGCTGTAAACTCTAATTTTGTCCGTTGTAATCCGGTTTATTCAAAATGATTGATATTAATACATTATTGGCCTGGGGCGCTACGTACAAGAAGCTATCTGCCGGTGAAACAATTTTTCGGGAAGGCACTGTATGCAGTTTTTATCATCAACTGGTCAGTGGCACGGTAAGATGGCTGAATATTGATGACGATGGCAGGGAATTCATTCAATATATGATTGAACCGGGAGAAAGTTTTGGCGAATTGCCATTGTTTGATGACAAACCTTATGCAGCTACCGCCATTGCAGATAAGGAATGTATCATCATCAGGTTACATAAATCTGCTTTTATAGATTTACTGAAAGAGAATCCTGAAACACATTTCGCATTCAGCGCCTTGCTGGCAAACAGGATCAGGTTCAAGATTTTCATTTTAAAAGAAATGGTACATCATTCTCCCGAACACAGGTTACTTTCCCTGCTTAATTATTTTAAAGAATATAAAACCAATATCTGCTCTAAGTGCAACCTGGTAAAGTTAACCAGGCAGCAGTTAGCCGACCTCACCGGACTACGTGTGGAAACCGTTAACAGAACAATGCGGCATTTGCACGACAGCGGGAAACTGAAAATTGAAAAAGGAAAGGTATATTACTGATTGTGATTGAAATCATATAGAGCCAGTTACATTCATTATTACTTTGACCTAAATCTCTATCTATGCTGTTTTCCCCGCAACGCTGGCTCCGGATTTCCTTATTTAACTTATTGCTTGTTTCGGTTATTGGTGTGATTTTAAGGTACAAGATCCTGTATCCACTACCCTTTGCTGATCAGAAACACCTGTTGCACGGGCATTCGCATTTTGCCTTTGCCGGATGGATTTCGCAGGCTTTGATGGCGTTGCTGGTTGATTACCTGGCCAGGCAAAAGCTGCCCGTTTCTTATAAAAAATATGACCGCCTGTTAATGCTAAACCTGCTTTCGGCGTATGGAATGCTCATCGCATTTCCCATAGAGGGATATGGATTGTATTCCATCAGTTTTTCTACAGCTTCCATTTTCGTTTCCTATGTATTTGCCGTTATATACTGGAAAGACCTGAACAAGCTGAAGGGAAACCAACTAAGCCATACCTGGT
>CALKVC010000001.1 GCA_937996595.1 uncultured Chitinophagaceae bacterium | reverse complement strand
AAATTACCTGTCTTACCCCATGATGCACGAACTTTGAAATCATTAACATAATTATTTATAGTTTCAAAAATTTCTCATTTGAAGCTGTCCAACCTAAAGAAACACCAGGGAAAGTTTCAGATCTTAACTCTGGAGCAAACTTTGACATAATATCTTTTCGTAATGAAGCCTGTATGTAGTATCTTTTGTCAAAATTATAACTTGCTCTCGTCCCATAAGATTTTTAATTTAAAACTCAGTTATAAGGGGATTTAACACATGGCTCAATCAAAATCGCATTCTCATACACTTTCTCTAAAAAACCATAACCTAGTGTATTATAAACCTTATAAAAGCTATTAATTATCAAAGCCGTTTTCTCTTCGTGTAAAAGCATCGGTTTTTTTACAAAATTTCTTCAACCGATTAAGTTTTCAAAGAGAAAAACAACTTATAAAAGTGTTGATATTCACAAAAAATCCGCGTCCATCCGCCCAATCCGCCTCATCCGCGTATCTACCAATTTATATTTTCAAAAAAAACCGCGCCCATCCGCGTATCTATTACTATAACCCCAACTTATCTTCAATCAAATAAGTATTCCTTTCCGCAGCATTCCTTGAAATCAACTCGCCGATGAAACCTGCTAAAAACAGTTGCGTACCAATGATCATGGCCAGGATGGCAAAGAAAAACAATGGCCGCTGCGTCATGCCGGTTATATCAAAAAAGAATTTTGAGATGGTCAGGTAAATGAAGATAACGAATCCAAACATGAAGAAAACAGTTCCCCATAGTCCGAAAAAATGCATCGGGCGTTTACCAAACTTGCCAACAAAAAAAATCGTCATCAGGTCCAGAAATCCATTGATAAACCTTGACCACCCGAACTTGGTAACTCCATATTTCCTGGCACGGTGTTCCACTACTTTTTCCGTAATTTTCTTAAATCCTGCCCATTTGGCCAGAACCGGAACATAGCGGTGCATTTCTCCGTACACTTCAATGCATTTAACCACTTTTTTCCTGTAAGCTTTTAACCCGCAATTGAAATCATGCAGTTTTATCTTGCTCATACTGCGAGCGGCAGCGTTAAACAGTTTGCTTGGCAAATTTTTGGTAAATGTGTTATCATAGCGCTTTTTTTTCCATCCGCTTACAATATCATATCCTCCATCCAGTATCATTTTCCTTAATGCCGGAATTTCGTCGGGGCTGTCCTGCATATCCGCATCCATCGTAATAATCACATCTCCCTGTGCAGCCTTAAACCCTTCATTAAGGGCGGCGCTTTTGCCATAATTCCGCTGGAACCTGATGCCTTTCACACAGGGGTTTTTCTTTCGAAGGTTCTCTATTACTGTCCAGGAATTATCAGTACTGCCATCATCAATCATGATGATTTCATAACTGTAACCATTATCCGACATTACCCGTTCTATCCATGCAACCAATTCGGGCAACGATTCATCTTCATTTAACAACGGTATAACGATCGATAGGTCCATACAATCAATATTTAAGTTGGATCATGGCAAAAACAAGCATCTAACATGCAAGTATCGCATTTACCCGGCTTATTCCCGGCCTGTTTGAAATTTTTTCTGGCCCAGGAAACCTGACGCAATAACGGTAACGAGTGACCCAATAGCAAGATAACCGAAAACAGCCATGGAAACCAGCATGGTTACAAAATATTCTTTCGCTTTTGCAACCATCTCATCAATTTCAGTGGCAGTATAGTTACCTTTTGACTGCAGGTCGCTGCGGTATTGTACAGCCATTTCTTCTTTAAGCCCCGGGTTTAACCATAAGAACAGCCAGGTAAATACCACCATCATGAAAGTAACTACCACAAAACAACGGAAGCCCTGGCTGAATAAATTTTTAAAAGTTGCAGGTTGTGCGCCAGATTTCCTGAAATCAAGCAGTGTCCAGATAATCCCGGCTATATATACAGCATAGGTTATATACTGAAGTTTATTCTCAAAACTTCCCCTGTAAAAATAGATACCAATGGACACCATAATCATGATGGCCCCCGTTAACAGTCCCTTGTATGTTGCACTCAGATTTTTCATCAGCTATTGATTACTGTCTTGCCGTTATTGATGATACCAATCACTTTTCCCCTGATTGTTTTACCGGCAAATGCATAATTCCGGGATGCCGATCTTATCATTGATTCCTCAAATGTATAGGTTTTACCAGGATCAAACATGGTAAGGCAGGCAGGCTCACCTTCTTTTATTACCGGTACCGGAAGCCCGAAAATATCACGTGGTTTTACAGTTAATTGCTCAACCAGCCGGTTTGTATTCTCTGTTAAGCTGTTCATTACGCCAAAAAAAGATTCCAAACCAGCCATACCGGGCAGGGCATATTCAAATTCGCAGTTTTTATCATCCCAATGAAGGGGGATATGATGCGATGCGATGCAATCAATCGTATTGTCTGCAACGGCATTCCTCACAGCCATCATATCGCTTCGGGGGCGCAGGGGAGGGTTTACTTTCAGGTTGCTGTCGTACCCGGCCAGGTCTTCATCGCAAAACCAGCAATGATAAGCTGTGGCGGAGCAGGTTACCTGAAGCCCTTCTTTCCTGGCCTGTTTTACCAGGCTAATACTTTTTGCTGTTGAAATACCGGTTATGTGCAAACGCGATCCTGCATACCTTAGCAATTCAATATCACGGGCAATCATGAGTTCTTCGGCGATTGCCGGTTTTCCTGGCAGGCCAAGTTGTGTACTTACAATACCTTCATGAATAAGCCCGCCCTTACTGATACTCCTGTCTTCCGGCAACTGTATGATGGTAGCATCTACCGCTTTAATATATTGTAAAGCTTTCAGCAGCTCTCCGGGGCTTTGAACAGGATTAATACCGTCACTGAATGCAATGGCGCCACTCTTAAAGAGGTCATACATTTCTGAGAGATCCTTACCTTCCGCATTTTTAGTAACCGTGGCTATTGGATGCACCGTTACCGGTAATCCTGCCGTTTTAGCTTTTAAGTAAGTAACCTGCGCCTTTGTTCCAATAACCGGGCTGGTATTAGGCATGATCATCACATCGGTAAATCCACCTGCTGCTGCGGCGGCTGAACCTGAAAAAATTGTTTCTCGGTGTTCGAAGCCCGGATCGGAAAAATCGGCGAAAATATCCATCCAACCTGCACTAACATGTAAGTTGTCATTTTCAATCAGTTCATCTGCCTGGTCGGAAATATTTTCGGAAATCTTTTCTATTACTCCATCAAAAACCAGGATATCCTTTTTTTGCCCGTGATAAGGAGAATTTGAACCAAGGATGTGGGCCTGCTTTAGTAAAACCTTCATTATTTAGTGGAATTGTGCAAATATCAATAAAAATAACGAAGAAATTTGCCCGTCATATAAAAATCAGGCAGCAAATATAATATGGCATTATTTGCATCCAAATCATCATTTTTTGCCTGTTGATTGTTTGTATTAAATACATACTCCTGGTGCCAATCTCAAATTCACATCAAATTATTAACATGTTTACCACAATTAATTAAGATATTTAATCATATGAAAAGTAGGTATCTTTTTCCCTATTTTATTACTCTCCAATATCTGTTGTTAATCTTAAAAATGAGCCTTTGTAGCAATTTTACAATATCCCCATTTTTGTTTGAAATAATCCAACAGATTTTATATAACCCGTATTATTTTAAAGAAAAAGAACAAATATTTTAATTTCTTATATCCATATGTTCCTGTTTCTTTTCATTGAAATAATTATAACAAATACGGTTTGCTGATCATAGGGTATACATAGTAAATAAAATTACCATATTAAATTGCCGGGTAAATAAAAAACTTCACTCAAATTAACATTTTAATAGTAAATTGCCACTGACTTTTTCCCCTATTGAGGGTACGTTAATGTTTATGTTGATGAATGTTTGAAACTATTCATCAGGTTTTTAACGTAACTAAGTTTCCTTTCCAATCCATCCTTTGAAAATAGAATATGTATTTGTTTCAAATACATGAATCATTTCCGTATTTCCCCTTTGTTAGCTGCATTGTAGCATGAACCCAATTTATTTACAAACCAGGCATATATGAAAAAATTGTACACGCAGTCATTTATTGGTAAATTACTGTTAGCGTTAGTAGCTATCTTTTTTTCCGTTTCAGGAAGTTTCGGTCAAACGCCGATGCACTTTAAAACAGGAACCGGAACAGGTGGAAATACCATTCCATTGAACCAGGTAAGCCAGAAAACACAACTGCTTTACACCCCGACAGATTTTAATACATTGCCCATTTCCGGCAACATAACCAAGATCTGGTTCAGGAATTCTGCAGCCTCTTCAACGGCTACGTACACCGATTTCAAAGTGAGTTTTATCCAGAACAATGATGCTTCGTTTCCATCCACATCATATTATACCGGCCTTACCAATGCATTAACAGCAGCGAGCCTTACAGTGAATGGTAACGCAACGGCTGGGGGCTGGTTTGGCATTGATATCCCTGCCGGTAACTTCCCATATGATAATACCAAAACCCTGATTATTGAAATTCAATATACTGCCCGCACCGGCGGGATAAGTACCACTACCAGCACTAGTGTAGGAAATAAAAGGTGTTCGGGTACTTCACTTACTGCCACTACAGGTACTACCAATACTATCTGGAACGATTTCGGAATAGATATCATTCCCAGCGGGGCCTGTACCAACCCTCCTGTACCCGGAACCATTACTGCCAGCACAACATCTGTGTGCCTGAGTACCACCCAGATTAATTTCACAACCACCGGTGGAACTACCGGTGCCGGGCAAACGTACCAATGGCAGAGCGGTCCCTCAGCAGCTGGTCCATGGACAGATATGCCCGGCCAGACAAGCACTTCCATGACAACCACCCAATCGGCCACAACTTTCTACCAACTGCTGGTAACCTGCGGCGTTACCGTTGCATCAAACATTGTACAGGTAACTTCAGGAGGCATCACACCCGGTACCATCAGTTCTTCCGCAACATCTGTATGTGCCGGAACACCGTTCACCATAAACATGACAGGAGGAAGCGGTGCCGCCGGGCAGACATTCCAATGGCAGAGCGGCCCTACGGCAGCAGGCCCATGGACCGATATCACCGGGCAAACAACGGCTACACTAACAACCACACAATCGGTTGCCACTTTTTACCAACTGGTAATCACCTGTGCCGGAACGCCGGTTACAACCAATTCTGTTTTTGTTGATATGAATGGCAGTGTGAACGGTACTTACACCATCAATAACCTGGCACCCATCAGCCCAACCAATTTCCAGACTTTTAATGCTGCTTACGATTATATCAAGTGCGGTATCAACGGGCCTGTTACTTTTAACGTATCAAACGGGCCGTATAACGAACAACTGATCATGACAGAAGTGCCGGGTGCTTCCGGAACCAATACCATCACATTCAACGGTAACGGATCCAGTCTCAATTTCCTGTCGACCAACACCAACGAAAGGGCCGTTATAAAACTCAACGGAACCGACCACGTAACGTTTAATAACCTGATCATTAACGCTCTTGGAACGGAAACCACCCAATATGGTTTTGGTATACATCTATTGAATAACGCCGATTCCAATACCATCAATAACTGTACGATCATCATCAATGAAACATCCACATCCACCAACTATGCCGGTATCGTAATGAGCGCAAGCAATACATCGGCTGTAGGTACTGGTACAGTATTGGCGGATTTCAATACATTCAGCAACAATACCATCCTTGGTGGTTATTATGGCATTACCAATGTGGGCAGCAATACCGAAGCGAACGGTAATAACAAGATCATCAACAACGTTATAAGCGACTTCTATCAATATGGTATATATGTGCAGGGCTCATTTAACCTGCTGGTTGAAAACAACCAGATCAGCAGGCCAAACAGGGCTACTGTAACTACTTTCTTTGGAATCTATTATACCGGGTTAAGTGTAAATTCAACCATCACCCGCAATAAGATTAGCAATCCATTTGGTGGCAACCTTACTTCTACCAGCGCCTTTAACGGGATATACTTTACCGGAAATGATGGTTTTGCCGCATTGGAAAACAAGGTTACCAACAACCTTATATATAATATAACCGGAAGCGGCGATGTATATGGTATATATAATACATCTTCAGATAATGTATGGTATTATCATAATACCGTGGTATTAGACGGAACCCCGGCAACATCCACCGCAACTTCCATTGTAAGGGGCTTTTATCAAACCACCCTGGCAGGAGGCATTGAATTCAAAAACAACAATATCAGCATTTCCCGCAGCGGCCTGGCCACCAAGTACTGCATGTACTTTAATACCACTACCAGCACCATTGCATCCAATAATAATAATTTCTTTATTACGTCAACCACCGGCGCCAACAATATTGGTTTCTTAACTGCTGCCAGGGTAACCCTGGCCGACTGGCAGGCTGCATCACTGCAGGATGCCAATTCAATCACAGAAGACCCGTTATATGCGAATGCAGGTGCTGGCGACTTCATGCCTACCAATGCCATCGTGAATAACCTGGGTACCCCGGTTGGCGTAACAGTAGATATCAATAATAACCCGCGTAGTGCCACAACACCGGATATGGGTGCTTATGAATTTACACCCGGCCCTTGCGTAGCTCCGCCAACAGCCGGCGTTGCCCATGTAAATCCAAACCCGGTATGTGTTAACACTACGGTAAACTTAACGGTAACAGGTAACTCTACCGGACTTGGTCAAACATATACCTGGCAATCTTCGCCTGCATTGGCTGGCCCTTACACAGATATAACAACTGCGCTTACTATACCAACTACATCCATAACCTCATCTGCCACATTGTATTACAGGGTGGCCGTTACCTGTTCAGGCAATACCGCATTTTCTGATCCGGCATTACTGACTGTTAACCCGGCTTTACCTGCCAATACGTATACCATCAATAAAAACTTACCAACCGGAGGTTTAAACTACAACAGTTTCAACGACGCCCGCATTGCCATGCTATGCGGCATAGCCGGCCCGGTTGTATTTGATGTGGTAGCAGGCACCGGCCCGTATACAGAACAACTGATACTGGATTCTATAGCCGGAACCTCTTCAGCCAATACAGTAACGTTCAGGGGTAATGGCAATACGATACAGTTTAACCCGACTGATAATGCAGAAAGAGCTGTGATTAAATTGAGGCGAACAGACTGGATCATATTTGAAGACCTGGTGATTGATGCCACTTTGCCCGGCGGAACATTTGGATATGGTGTGCAACTGATCAACGATGCCGATCATAACATCATCCGCAACTGTTTGATAAATATTCCGTCCAGCGCCACTACCACCAATTTCGGAGGTATCATCATCAACTCATCTGAAACAGGCGCCACTACGGCCGGGGCAACCTTATGTGACGGTAACCTGATAGAAAATAACAACATCTCCGGTGGTTTCTATGGCATCACCTGTGTGGGCAGTACAACCGACCAGTTGGTAGATAATGTGATTGTCCGCAACCAGATCACCGATTTCTATTCTTATGGAATTTACCTTGGACCAACCCTGGGAACCCTGGTAGAGAAAAACGATATCAGCAGGCCCGGCCGTGATGTGGTTGCTGCATTCTATGGCGTATATGTTACCGGCCTCAATACCGGAATTAATATCTCTAAGAATAAGATTCACAATCCGTTTGGCGGAAACATAACCAGTACTGCCCAGTTCAACGGTATTTATTTCACCGGTGTAGATGCACCATTGGGTTCTGAGAATTTCATAACCAATAACCTGATATATAAGATAAACGGTGAAGGTGCACAATATGGCATATATAATACCAGCTCGAATAACAGTTGGTATTATCACAATACTATTTCCCTGGATGATGTTAACAGTTCTTCCACAGCACTAACACGCGGCTTCTTCCAAACCACTGATGCCAGCGGTATCATTTTCAAAAATAACATCATCACAATCAAACGTACAGGAACGGGTACCAAACATGGTATTTACCTGGCTACCACTTCTTCTGCCATCATTTCTAACCGTAATGATTTCTATGTTAACAGTGCAGGTGGCAATAATTTCGTGGGCTTCTTCAATGTGAACCAGGCAACCCTGGCCAACTGGCAGGCTGCTGCCTCACAAGACCCGAATTCCACCTCACTGGATCCTGATTATGCCAACATACTATTTGACGATTACACACCAACGTTAGGTGCTGTAGACAACCTGGGAGAATTTGTAAGCATTACAACCGACATCATGGATGCAACCCGTAGCGCCACTACACCTGATATCGGCTGTATCGAATTCACCGTTCCGCCTTGCACCAACCCGCCAACGGCTGGAAATGCCAATGTGGAACCGAATTCAGGTATCTGCATAGGAACAACCGTGATACTGAGCCTCACCGGCAACACAATCGGCAGCGGCCAGACATACCAATGGCAAAGCGCTCCTGCACCGGGCGGCCCATGGACAAATATCAGTCCTGTACTTAATAACCCGTTATTCTCATTCCCAATCGGGGTAAACACATTCTTCCAGGCTATTGTAACCTGTAACGGAATCCCAGCCACTTCATCTGTGGCACAGGTATCGCTTAACCCTGCATTCCTTTCCGGGTTCTATACCATTAACCCGGCCAACCCGCCGTTCTATCCGGCAGCCGGTTCAACCAATTTTGAATCATTCACAACGGCTGTTGCAGCACTTGAATGCGGTATTACGGGCTTTGTAACATTTGATGTGGCCCCGGGCATATACAACGAACAGGTGCGCATGCATGCAGTGGGCGGCGCATCTGCCACCAGCCGCGTAACCTTCCGCAGCGCCAATGCTAATCCTGCTTCTGTAACGCTTAATTATGATGCTACAGATGCCACCATGAATTATGTATTGAAATTAGACAGCGCAAGCTTTATCACATACCGCGATATTACCATCACAGCCCTCAATACCGCTAATGCCCGTGCGGTTGAACTGGCCAATATCGCCTCATACGACAGCATTACCAATTGCCTCATCAATTCACAACCGTCAACTGTTGCAACCAATGTAGCTTCGGCCATCTTCGCCAACGGTTTAAGGGGAAGTAATAACGTAATTAAAGGAAATACCATCAGCAACGGATCAACCGGAATCTACTGGTCGGGTACCGGCGCCACTTTCCTTACATATGATAATGTGATAGACAGCAATACAGTTAACAACACGTATCAGTACGGTGTTTATATTGCATTTAACGGCCGGTTGACCGCCTCACGGAATACCGTAAATGTTACCATGCCGCGTAATACCACCAATTATGGCATATATAGTAATAGCAGCGATTCGGCCTATATATATACGGCCAATAAGGTTAACATAGAAGGTATCACTGCAGGCACAACCTATGGAATGTATTTTACCGGTTGCGACGGCAGGGACGGTGTTCTCGGGAAGATAGCCGGAAATACGGTTACCGGACTTAACGGAAATACAAGTACACTTTACGGAATTTATCAAACCGGCAGTACCTGGAACAATACGGTTAATAATGTAGTGAGCATCAGTACAACCGGCGCTACATCCTACGCATCATACCTCACCGGAGGCGGAGGCGTACGTTTCCATAATAATTCATTGATGAATTCATCGGCATCCACCGCAACCACCAATGCGGCCGGATATTTTACACAAACATCCGGTGCACTTCCTTCCGTGAATATTCAGAACAACATATTTGCGAACAAAGGCGGAGGACGGGCATTGTTTGTAACCAATCTAAACTTCATCTACAGCGATTACAATACATTATATACATCCGGCACCGTATTGTGCAATTTTAACGCTGCCAATAACTACGCTACACTGCAGGACTGGATTAATAATACAAACTGGGACATCAATTCCATTTCCATTGAACCTGCTTTTGAAGACAACATCAACCTGCGGCCAAACCTGTCCAGCCCTGAAGTATGGGCTATCCACGGCCGCGGGCAGCATATAGAAGGAAACGATTACGATTTCAACAACAACCCGAGGCCAACAACACTTACCACAGGGGTACCTGATATGGGAGCGTATGAATTCCTGCCTACAGCTTTACCTACCATACTTACAGCCACACCGGCCGTTCCGGCACCCGGCATAACCCAAACATTCATGTACGGAACCGATACGGTTGCCAAAGTAACGTATGATGCTACGGCACCGGTTCCCAATACCATCAACCTGAGGAGGTATTCGGGTGTATTGCCTACAGGCCTCAGCGCCGGCCAGCAATCCATGTATTTCTATACTGATATAGATGTGGATGCACAAGGTCCGTACAAGTATAAGATGCAGCAATACTATATCGATCCATGGCAGGGTTTTATACCTTCGGAAAACCAGATAAAAATGGGCCGGACCAACCCTGCTGATGTATGGGAAGTAAGCAGCCCCAGCAGGTCTGATAACAGCGCCAATATCATTTCGGATACCGGCATTGTTCATTTTGACAGGTATACAGGCCTGGCCGGCGACCCAACCATCGATCCGCCTGCACCATACCTCACTGTTATTGATACATCCAACAGGGGAACCCGTTTCTGGGTGCCTTATGGCCACCATTACAGCTTCAGCACCAATAACCAGAACATGTGGCTGTACCTGAGTGCGGAAGATTCAGCCAATGTAACGATTAGGGTTAACGGCACAAGCTGGGTGCGCAGTTATGCCATACCTGCCAATACGGTTCGGGTAAGTGATATTCTGCCAAAGAACGGTTTACTGGATTGCCGTATTACGGATGAAGGATTATTTCAACGCGGCATCAGCATCATCAGTGATGTGCCCATCGTGGCGTACGCCCATATTTATGACGGCGCCACTTCCGGTGCATCCCTGCTGTTACCGGTTGGCGTATACGGTTATGAATACCAGTCGCTCAACTCCAGGCAGTATTACCCACTTGGAGGCGCAGGCTCATATTCATGGATGAGTGTGATGACCGACAGGGACAGTACGCTCGTAGAAATAACGCCTTCTGTAACAACCAAAAAGGGCAGGCCCGCTGGTGTGCCATTTACTGTTCTGCTGATGAGAGGTGAAGTGTATAATATCATGGGTACGCAATCAACTTCAGGCGCCGGTACCGATTTATCGGGCACTTTGATAAAATCAATTGCCAACCCAAGCGGCAAATGTTACCCGATAGCCGTATTCTCAGGCAGCAGCCGTACAGCCATCTGTAACACAACCAATGGCGATAACATGATACAGCAGGTATTCCCGTCGCAGGCATGGGGCAAGAAATACCTGGCATTCGCCACAGCGGTTTCTACATCAAACACCAATTATAATTCCAATATTTTCAGGGTGATGGTTAAGGACCCGGCAACCGTAGTTACGGTTAACCGTAACGGTGCGCCATTGCCACTGGGCCCATTGGTGGTACCGGGCAATTATTATGAATTCAATACCACATCGGGTACCGGACCTAACGGAGCTATCTACATTGAAGCTGATAAACCGGTGATGGTTGCCCAATACATGGTATCTACGGGCGCCAACAGTTGCCCGGGTGTAACGGCAACGGGTAGTGGCGATCCGGAAACGATCTATATCAGCCCGATAGAACAGGGTATCAAGCGGGTAGGTTTCTATAACACCAACAGGAGCGCTATTACATCCAACTATGTGAATATCGTTATCCCTACCGATGGATTGAACAGCCTTACGATAGATGGAAACACTACATTCACCCATGTGTTTGCCCATCCGTCACTGCCAGGCTATTCGTGCGTAAGGCATAACCTGGGCGCCACAGCTGGGCAGCATTTCGTGCAAAGCGATTCGGCCTTCACTGCCATTACGTATGGTTTGGGTAGCGTGGAAAGCTATGGCTATAATGCCGGTACGCTGGTAAAGAACCTGAATGCATTGCCCAACATTGTAAATACGCTGGGCAGCAGCCAGACTTCAGAATATACCTGCGTGAATGCACCGTTCAGGTTCAAGATACTGATTACGGCCAATCCGCAACAGCTTACCTGGCAGTTCAGTAATATTGCCAACCTTTCACCGAATACCGATGTGGTGCAGAATAACCCGGTTCCGGTTCGTTCTGTAGTGATCAATAACAAGACTTATTACGAATACACGGTACCGGCAGATTATGTGTTCAGCGCACCGGGAACCTATTATGTATCTATTCTTGTTAAGGATACCGCCAGCATTGAAGGTTGTGAAAATACGGTAGAGATCATCCTGCCGATTGAGGTATTGCCTGCTCCTAAAGCCGACTTCATCGGTGCAACCCCGGTTTGCCTGGGTGAAACCATCAATTTCACCGGCTCAGGCAGCACAAGCAATGGCGTACCCATCAATACATATGGCTGGGATTTTGGCGACAGCAACAATGCGTCTGTTCAAAACCCATCGCATTTATATGCCAACCCGGGCACATATAATGTGAACCTGCAGGTGATTGCGGCAGACGGATGTATTGGCGACACCACCAAACAGATCGTGGTGAACCCGAAACCGGTGGTGGAAATAATACCGGATTCGTTGAGTGTGTGCAGCGGCGAGAATGCAACATTTACCGTTCAAAACCCGGTAACTGGCGCTACCTATAACTGGTACGATGCACCTACGGGCGGAAACCTGGTACATACCGGCGACAGTTATACCATAAATAATGTAACCACAAACCAGGTTTATTACGCCGAAGGTGTGGTAGCCGGCTGTATCAGTGTGGTGCGTAAAAAAGTAACAGTGAATGTATTTGCAGCACTGGCAACACCGGTAGCCGTATTGGATTCTGCAGGCGCCGACTTCCTGCTGTTCAAATGGGATGCCGTAGCAAATGCAGTGGGCTATGAAGTATCTACAGATGCGGGAGCTACCTGGATTACGCCTTCATCAGGCGCAACCGGGCTTACACACCGGATATCTAACCTGCAGCCATTGACCGAGATCACCCTGATTGTGCGGGCACTGGGGCAGATTGCCTGCCTGAACACCGAATCGCAACCGGTTACCGGCAAGACATATAGTTTGCTCTACTTCATACCAAATGCGTTTACGCCTAACGGTGACGGACTAAACGATGTGTTGCAGATATATGGTTACGGATTGACCGGTGTGAAGTTTGTAGTGTACAACCAGTGGGGCGAAAAACTGAACGAGTCAACCAACCCGGCCAATGTGTGGGATGGAACGCATAAGGGTAAGCAACAACCATCAGGCGTTTACATATATGTATGCCAGTTTATTTTATCAGACGGAACAGAAGTGAAGAAGAAAGGGTCGATAAACCTGGTGAGGTAAACGAAAAGAGATAATCTATTTTTAATTCAAAAAAATTAAAATAAAGGCAGTATGAAAATTTTAAACCGATTACCACTAATATACTTGATAATATCAATGTATACCTTGCTGCCTTTATTTACTTTTTCACAAGAACCTGACCCTCATCCTTATTTTAATTTAATATGTCCAGATCTTTCAAATACTGATCCATCCGTTATTAATTGTGAAGAACCAAGCCTTGATGGCAGAATTAATTATTTACAAAATAATGGATTTGAAATTGATCCAGTATCTATAGAAAACAATTCTTATGATGTAACAAACCCTTTCCCATTAGGGCAAATTCCTTTTTGGGTAGAAACACATGGGTCTCCAGCATTAAGCAATTTTTTATCCCCTGCAACAATTCCCCCATATGGTTTTTCCAATTATGTATCAATGTACAGCTGGCCCTCAGAAAATGATGTTTTTGGAGAAGGTATTGCACAGGTGATCCCCAAAACAAAAAAAGACCAGGAATACAGGTTTTCTTTTTACAAAAAGCTTGCTGATGAAAGTGGTTTGTTTATTAACAATATGAATGAATTTTATATTGTTTTAATGCACTGTGAAGACTATGATTATATTCATAATTATCCCGGTTATTCAATTCCTTCATTACCGGTAAATTCCCAAACAATTTATATTGAATCTGTTGGCAATGAAGATTGGCAAGAAGTCGTTTCCAATTTTGTAGCTAACGATGATTATGACATGGTTTGGATTTTCCCTAAACAGGTTGCAGATTTCACTGATCAGATTCTAGGAGTTGATTTTACAGGTTTAATAATAACTGAAAATAATTTAGAATTTGCTTGTAATCAACCTATTTCTCTCCCAAATTGCAATTTTATTCCTAATCCAATTTTTAATGTCACATTTACTCAAATTCAAAATTTAAATTCAGCATTTAATACTCAAAATGTACCATTTTGGGAAGCCACACATGGCACCCCTGATATAAATCGATTTATTTCAACTGTTCAGAGACCTTTTCCAAATGTAAATTATGCCTCTATGGGTATAGGTAATTTTGCTGAAAATTTTTCAAATTTACCTGCAAGCGAAGGGATAGCAGCTCACATAACCAATATACAAGCAGGGAATAAATATGCCTTATCATTTTTTATTGCAACAAGCAATGTTTTAAATCTTCCTGCAAATAATGTTGAATTGAATATTGCACTTATTAATTGTCAGAATTTTCAAATAACTGGATTCAATGTCTCACCTTTAACTACTCCAAACCAAATTATATATTGTGAGAGTTTAGGTCAAGTTGTAAATACAGTATGGAGACAAGTCTTTATTAATTTCACTGCAAATAGCAATTTCAATATGATTAGAATTTATCCTAATCAAACACAAACTGATGCACTTAGAACTGAGTCTTGGATACATTTTGCTTTCCCAGAATTAATTGACATTACAAATTTCAACGCTGGAACTTTAAATACAAACACTTGCATACTTGGCCCAACAACACCTAATTGTTCTGTGAGAAATGCCCAATACAATTGGTTTGATCCAAATGGCACCAATATTCAAAGTGGCCCAAATCAATCTATAACACTAAGTTCAAGTTCAATTCCAGGAAACTATACTTTACAAATGAATGTACCAGGTGCAGATATGCCAAATTGTGATAATGAGCCGTTAGAAATAAATGCAACTGCGAATGTATCAAATAATTGTAATTGTGGGGGGGGGCTTGACATCATTCAACCGACAATATATTATATTAAAAATTTAGTTACTAATCATGAATACGTAACAGAAAATCTTTCAACCTGTAATATCAATAATTTATGCTATTCAGCATGGGGTGGGGAATATTATGAATTTAATGGTATCTCAAGCATATCTAATAATAATACTAATATTTGGCAAGCGAGAATTGTTACTGTTCCAGGCTATCCACTAACATCTGGAAATGGCGGAAGCTTTAACGGCAATAGTATTCCATTTCCATATTCTGGCAACTACTTAACATATAGCAATACAAATAATGGTCATTTAGAAGTAGTTGTACCCATTTCAGGTGAAGTTTTTATTATTGAAATAAAACTTACAAATACTCTTTTAAATCAAACCAGGGTAATGCAAATAAAAGTTGTACCCGGAGGTGTAGGAGATTTGCAAAGTAGTTTCTGGTGTGTTCAAACCTCACCATTGCATCCAAATATTCCGCATAAAGTTATTTTTGGTGGTAACCTGCCTGGTTATACTTATTTATGGACTTTCCCTCTTCCACCTAATGATATGACAATATTAACACCAGCTCCACCAGCACCACTTACAGATGCGCAAATTGAATTTAATGATGATCAATATGATTATTCCCTTAATTCCGATCCTATTGCAACTTTAGCGGTTTCGAACATACATGGATGCCCAAGTTATACAGAGGTAGTTCATATTGCGGGAAGTAATTGTTCTCAGAGAAGTAAAATGGTTAGTAATATTTTTGAAAATGCTGAAAAAGAAAAGAAAAGCACTAAAATTGACATTTTCCCAAATCCAGTATTATCCGAATTAAATGTGAAATCAAAAGAGAAAATAAATACAATAGAATTATTTACGATTGAAGGTAAAAAGTTAAAGTCCATTTCTGTAAATAAATTAAATAGTATAATATCAATTAGTGAATTCAAAAAGGGTACTTATATTATTAAACTAAAATTCAATGATAATACTTCGTATTCAAAGTTGATTTTAAAAAAATAAAATCATTTATCTGAAATGAATAATAAGAAAATAATATTATTACTATTGTTTTATACAATGATAAGTTCATTGGTAAACGGACAACTTATATCAAATAGAGGCAAGGATTTCTGGGTTGGATATGGGCATCACCAGTATATGGAACCTACTGTAGCTGCACCTACAAATAATTCGCAGGAAATGATATTGTATTTTAGTGCAGAGCAGGCAGCAAATGTAACAGTTACCATTAAAGGTGCATCAGCCACACAGATAACAAATTATTTTGTTCCTGCAAATTCGGTAATAGCATCTAACCTTATTCCAAAAGTTGGCCCCAATGATGCCAGGCTAATCGACTTACCACCAAGTTTTTGCCCACCAGGCACCTGCTTTGGTGGGGAAAAATTATTTAGCAGGAGTATACATATTGAGAGTGATGTAAAAATTGTTGCGTATGCTCATATATATGGAGGCGTTTCTTCAGGTGCCACCATGTTATTACCTGTAGAATCATGGGGATATTCATACACTTCAATCAATAGCGAGCAGGTTAATGCAGGAGGTCCGGGCTATTCATGGGTATATGTAATTGCGAAAGAGAATAATACTGTTGTTAGGATTACACCATCTGTTATTACACGCTTAGGAAAACCAGCCGGTGTGCCATTTGACATAACAATGCAAAAAGGTGAAATATACCAATTTATAGGCCAATCAGACGCAGGGGGAAATGGAAATCAATTTACAGGCAGTACTGTTAAATCTATAGCAAATTCATCCGGCCAATGTTTTCCGGTAGCTGTATTTTCAGGTAGTAGCAGAACAAGAGGTGAATCAAATCCTTGCGGAACAGGTTCAGGAAGAGATAATGATATGCAGCAGTGTTTCCCGCAGCAAGCATGGGGAAAAAGATATTTGACAGCACCTTTTTCAACTGCAAATGGTGCATCAGCAAGTCCAAATTTAAACGCAAGCAGTTTTATGACCAGCGTTTATAAAATTGTTGTAAAAGATCCAACTGCTATAGTAAAAAGAAATGGAGTAACTTTATCTCCTTTAATTGTACCTGGAAATTACTACCAATATTCCAGCAATACTGCTGATTATATTGAATCCGACAAACCGATTATGGTAGGTCAATTTATGTCTGGTTCCAGTACATGCAATCCGGGTTCTTATGGAGATCCGGAAATGGTTTTTCTAAGTCCGATTGAACAATCCATAAAAAATGTTGGTTTTTACAGAAATACCAGGCAATCAATTTATGCTAACTATGTAACCGTAATAATTCCTACAAACGGAATTCCATCATTAAGAATTGATGGTTCTGCTGTTTTTAATCATACATATCCACATCCAAATCTATCTGGTTATAGTGTAGTTGTAAAAGGCTGGACTGCAGCCCAAGCTCAGTGTATCATGACTAGCGATTCAGCATTTACTGCCATAACATATGGCTTAGGTTCTGCAGAAAGTTACGGCTATAATGCAGGTACTTTTCTTAATAATCTAAATGGAATAGGTGCAATTCAAAATACACTTGATCCTACAACACCAACACATCCGTTTACATGTACAAATACCCCAATGAAATTATCATTATTAACTGCTTACCAACCAACAAAAATGGTTTGGAAATTAAGTACACTTGCGGGAATACTTAGTCCAGCAGTTGATGTAACTGATAATGCTCCAGTTTCAGTAGGTACCAGTGTTGTTAATGGTATTACATATTATAAATATACATTACCAGGCAACTATACTTTTAATACGATAGGCATATATGATGTTCCCGTTGACTGCACGCATCCTTCAATTGACAACTGTACAAATACAGAAGAATTAAAATTTCAAGTT